>JAISRD010000223.1 GCA_031273835.1 Treponema sp.
TCAGGCTTGCCACCCAATCGGACTCCGTCATCGTGCCGGTGGCGCTTACCGGAAGCTATGATGTTTTTGAAAAAAGCCACCGGATCTGCGCCGTACCGGTCAGTATCTCCTTTCTGCCCCCCATACAGCCTTCGTCCCTCCCACGGGAGGCCCGTAAGCAGATCCTTGCCGATCAAATCCATGACAGTATAGCGGCGGAGCTCTGCAGGCACGGGGCATTACGGGACTCCGCCGGTCCCGCCGGGGCGAGCGGACGGGGATAATGGCAACGCAAGGGGGTAGGATGCGGGGAATCAGTTACAAAGCCTTTTTAAGTATTTCCGGGTGAGCTATTGAATACTCCAAAACAGATGCCATTACCCCGGTATAACCCTTGCCTAAAGCCTTGTACTGCTCTATCGTTTTCTGGCTAAGCCGGATTCCAACTGTTTGTTTAAGATTCCGCTTCCTTGCCTCCGCACACAGATAGGCCAACTGCTCAGGAGAATAAACCGGACTGTCTTCGTCAGCAGTGATTGGCATACCGGCGGCACGCTCGATCCTTTCAAGCTGCTCCCTGGCCGGCTTATCGCCGGGCTTAAGTATTGACGTTATTTTCATGGTATATCCTCAAAGACGAACCGGGCATCATCGAACGAAATACCATGTTTTTTCTGATTGAGCTTGTTTTTTTCCTCGTCCCACTCAAATGATAATTCGTTCATACTTTAAGTATAGCATAATGTATAACATTAGACAAAAACTCTCCAAACGGCTTGATTTTTATGTTTTTTTGTATAACAATAAGTAACTACCAGATAGCAGAAAGGTATCACCGTAGCGAGTTGTAATTTCTTGTGGTATAAGGAATTACGGGCGCGTAGCTCAGCTGGTTAGAGCGCCACGTTTACACCGTGGATGTCCGGGGTTCGAATCCCTGCGCGCCCAGAAATTTTTCCCATCAAACCCGCAAATGCAGGGATTCGAAGGGTTTTGTCCGCCGACCAACGGGAGGAAAAGGCGCCACGGTCAGGCTGGCGGAGACCTCACAATCTCCCCGGAGCGGCTACCCCCGCCGGAATTCCCTGGCGATTTCCCGCTTTATGTCCCGCTTCCGGATATCCGCCCGCTTGTCGTAGGTCTTTTTTCCCTTACAGAGACCAAGCTCAACCTTTACCCTTCCGTTTTTGAAGTAGAAGGACAGGGGGATGAGGGTATAGCCCTTTTCTTCGGTCTTACGGGCAAGACGCTTTATCTCCTCCCGGTGGAGGAGGAGTTTTTTTTTGCGGTCCGGATCGTGGTTAAAAACCGAGGAAAAGGGATTTTCAGCGATACGCAGGGAGCGGAGCCAGACCTCGCCTTTGAAAAGCTCCGCCCACGCGTCGGGAAAGGATATCTTTCCGTCCCGAAAGGATTTTACCTCCGTCCCCAGCAGTTCTATGCCGCACTCGAAACTATCGTCCACCGTATAGTCATAGCGGGCCCGGCGGTTTACCGCGATGGCTTTGATCCCCCCCATTATTTTCCGTTTGACCGGGGGGCGATGAAGGGCCTGAACCCGACAAAGGGAGAAGAAGTATCGGGCGGCAGGGAGGCTCTGGTTTCGGGATTGATCGAGCCGGGAACGTTGATCCAGGAACCGCCCCTGACGGATCTTTCCAGCGGGAATTTCCCGGAGGGTCCCTCTCCGTCCGTACCGGCGATCAATTCAAGAACGGCGGGATTGGGGGAGAAAAAGTCCAGGGGAACGAAGGTGTTTTCACACCATTCCCAAAGGCCTCCCATAAAGCTCCCGTTTGGGGTCTCCGCGGTATGGAGGGCGGCAAATTCCCATTCCTCCTCGGTGGGGAGCCTTACTATCAGGCCCGCGTCTTTCAACGGTGGGGGGAGTTTTTCGGTAAGCCATGCGCAGTAGGCGGCGGCGGCGTACCAGGAAATGCCCGGCGCTGCGGGATAGGGATAGGCCCCAAAACCGGGGTCAAGAAGATAATCCTCCCGGACCAGGCCTCCGTCGGCAAGTTTTTCCCGCCTGTCCGCTCCCCATTGGGGGTTTTCCGCGGTAAAGGCCTCCCATGCGGCAAGGGAAAGTTCCCCAGAGGCCGCCCACAGGGAGGGGATGGAGAGGTCCCGCCGGCCGGGGCGGATCAAATTCCCCCCGGGTATGAACAGAAAGTCAAGCCCCTCCAGGTTCAGCGCCGGCCCCAAGGGGGAAGGGGTATCCTCCGCCGCGGTTTGGGCCCGGCCCGCCCCGGCCTGCGGGGAAGGGCCTGAGTTTTTTTCATGCCAGGCCGAGGCGGCCAATTCCGCGCCCCCCCCGCCGCTTAAGACTTCCGCAAGCCAGGACGCCGCGCCGGGGGTATTCTCAAGCAGGGCCGCCGCGTCCGTGAGGGAGCCGAGCAGCGTAAGGGGGGAGGGGGACAGGCCCCCGTTGTCCAGGAGGAATTTCGCCCTTAAGAGATCCCGGAGGGAAGCCCTTGTGGAAGCAAAGCCCAGGGCCGTTTCGAGGATCCGTTCCGCCTCTTCCAGATTTCCCGCGGACCGCAGGGCGGGACCGGTACGGTAAACCCCCTCGGAAAGATCCTGGGGTATCTGCCAGGATTCGGTGGGCTCAATCGCCAGGGACCACCGGGCAAAGGAGGCCGCTTCCGTCGCCAGGGCCTTGAGGGGGTTGCCGCTTGTAAGGGTCCCCGTCAGGGGCCTTCTGGAGGGGAAAAACTTTGACCCAAAGATCCTTCCCCCAATTTCCGCTTCCTGTATATGGGAGCCAAAACCGGGCAGTACCATTTCGACGGTATGCTTCCCCTTGGGGATAAAAAGCTCACAGGGGGTAGTTCCCAGGGTAACGCCGTCTATCCTTACCGCCGCCCCTTCCGGCTCGGAACTGAATATCCCAAGACTTCCGGGCTTGGTAATACCGGGGTACAGCAGAAGAAAAAAGAGGACCGTAAGAAGGGCCGCGCCGTAGAGGACCGCGAGGTAGATCCCCGGCCGTATTCCCAAAAGCGGGGGAAGGGTAACCCGGTCTTCCGGTTCCGGGGTATCCTTTCCGGATTTTCCGAACATAGGATCAAGTATACGGCGGCGGCGGAGTATTATTCAAGCGGCCTCTGGACAGACACAGTTGATTGATAGACAATATAAACGATATGCATGCCCCGCCGGATTCGGAGGAACTTCCCCCCGTAATAAAGCAAAGGGCCGCGGAGGACTTTTCCCGGGCCAGGGTAAAGGAGGTCCTTTTCCGGATCATGCATTTTATGCACACCGACAGGACAAAACTCTTGTCCCTCAACGACGTAAAGGAAATTTTGAAGCCCGGAAATGAAACCTATAAGGGGATGGAGGCGGTGCCCATCAGCCTTATCGTGGGGAGCGAGGGACGCTACCGGGATTTCAATAAATTCTTCCTGCCCAGGTACGAACGGCTCCGTTCCCGCTGGGAACGGGTGGATGAGGCCCGTCTGGCGGATATCATGCTTCCGCCCATACAGCTCTATGAAATAGGGGGAGTGTACTTTGTCCGCGACGGCAACCACCGGGTTTCGGTGGCAAAGACCCAGGGTTTAGAGACCGTGGACGCCGAGGTAACCAGCCTTTCCACGGAGATACGGATTTCCCCCTCCATGACCGTGGACGAACTGCGCTCGGCGCTGATCCGCTACGAAAAGGAAATTTTTTATAAAAAGACGAATTTCGCCGCCCTCACCTCAGGCTGTGATCTTAACTTTACCATGCCCGGCCGCTTCGACGTGATCTGCGATCATATCCTGGTTCACAAATACTATCTGAACCAGACAAGGCTTGAGGAAATTTCCTTTGAAGACGCCCTGGTTTCCTGGTACAACAAGGTCTACAAACCCGTGGCGGCGATCATTTCCGAAGAAAAACTCTGCGCCTGTTTTCATGGCAGAACGGAAAGCGATCTCTATGTCTGGATAGTAAAACACTGGGAACTGCTGAAAAAGAAATACGGCATCTGCTATTCCCTTGCCGACGCGGCCCGTGATTTCAGGTATAAGTACGGCGGCGGGAAAACTTCTTTGTTTACCTTGATTTATTCTTTTTTTTCACGTATTTTTAAGCGTACCAGGAGGTAATTGTGTCAGTCCTTTCTATTCAATCCCACGTAGTGTACGGCCACGCCGGTAACAGCGCCGCCGTCTTTCCCCTGCAACGCCTGGGCCGGGAGGTATGGGCCGTTAATACCGTGGAATTTTCTAACCATACGGGCTATAAGGCCTGGCGTGGTAAGGTTCTCGGTTCCGCGTTAACCGAAGAACTCGTGCTGGGCCTGGAAGAACGGGGCATACTGTCCGGATGCGAAGCGGTTCTTTCCGGCTATCTGGGAGACGCCGTCGTGGGCAGGGCCATACTTAACGCGGTTAAACGGGTACGCAGCGCTGCCCCCGCGGCCCTGTACTGTTGCGACCCGGTGATGGGCGACGTGGGCCGTGGTTTTTATGTAAGCCCCGATATACCGGGGATCTTCAAGAATGAAGTGGTCCCCATGGCGGACATCGTTACGCCCAATCAATTTGAACTTGAGGCCCTTACCGGCATAGACAGCTCTTCCCTTTCGGGGGCCCTTAAGGCGGTAAAGGCCCTTCACGCCCTGGGGCCCAAGGTGGTGCTGGTTACCTCCTTCAAGGAAGGCCAGGTGAGCGGGGCCCTTTCGGATAGCGCCGAGCCTCCGCCCGCGGAGGCAAAAAATCCCCCCTCCGGAGGGGGAACCATAGCGATGATCGTTTCAGACGGCGGGGAAGCCTACCGGGTAAGCACCCCGGAACTGTACTTTGCCGACACTACCATGATGGCCGGCGCCGGAGATCTGACCACGGCGGTATTCCTTTCGCGTTACCTGGAAACCCGCAGCATAAGCCGTACCCTGGAACTCAGCGCGGCGTCGGTATACGGCGTCATGGAAAAAACCCACAAAGGATCTTCCAGGGAACTGTTGATCGTCGCCGCCCAGGATGAACTGGTCTCGCCAAGCGGCAGTTTCAAGGCGGAAAAATTAACTCTTAACGCGGATTAAGGCGTACCGGGGGATGAAGGGGATATTCCAAAAAGCGCCTTATAACCGTTTTGAGGAATTTATCTCCCCCGGAGCCGGCCGTTTTACCCTGCTCTGTTCCGTGCTGGAAGCTTCGGCCCTGCCTTACAGGACCGTAAACGTCGCGGGAAACAGGCATATCTTTGTACAGCCTGCCGCCAATCTGGGAAATACCGTACTCACCGCCCACTATGACCGGACCGGGGGCAGCCCCGGCGCCAACGACAACAGCGCGGCGGTATTTATGCTGATCGAGGCCGCCCTGGGGATGCGCGCGGCGGCCCGCCCGGGGCCGCTTTTTATCTTTACCGATAAAGAAGAACTTTCAAACGGCGAGGGCCTTAAGGAACAGGGCGCCTATTCCCTTGCCCTGTACCTTAAAGATAAGGGCCTTGCGAACCCCAGAATATACTGCTTTGACGCCTGCGGATCGGGGGACACCCTGGTTATTTCCACCGCGGCGGATCATCTGTTACGGGACGAGATAAAGCTGGGAGCCGCCGTTGTACGCCGCCGGGTGCAGGAACTGCGGAGCGCCGCCCTGGAAGCGGCCCGTGAAGCCCGGCTGGAAAAGGTGCTCCTCCTGCCCACCCCCTTTTCCGACGACGGGGGTTTTCTGAGGGCGGGGCTCCCGGCCCAGACCGTTACGGTCCTTCCCGCCCTGGAGGCGGCGGCCTTTGCGTCATTGGTCAGGACCAGGCCGGAGGCCGCGGCGGCCCTGGTATCAAGTTCGGCCTCCATGCCGGACAAACTTATCCCCGAAACATGGCGGAGCCTTAACGGCCCCGGGGACAGCCTCCTGCGGCTTACCCCGGAACACTGGAAACGGGTAACGGCCTTTGCGGCGGCCCTGGGGGGAGTATAAAGGGGGTACGGACCCCGCTTGCGAATCAGAATTCCAGGTGCAGGTTTTCGTAGATGCCCCGGGTACCGGGGGGGCCCTCAAGGATATAATCGAAATAGGGGAGCATGGGATGATCGCTGTTATTTTTCTCGGCCTCTTCCCATAGTTTAACCTTTTCCGAATCCGGTAGAGAAGCTAGAAAAGCGGCGTTAAGCAGCATACGGTAAAGATTGGCCATATTTTTTTTGTTCACAGGACCCTCCGTTCACAGTATCGGAGCTTTTTTGTCCGGGGTTTAGCCCCGCCGCCGTATCAGGATAATCCGCCCGTTGACACCGCTTTTTTTACCGTGCTATGATTTGCGGACAAGGACCTCAGTTGCTTGCCGCTCACCGGGTTGAGCTTCCCGTTAGCGGGCCGCAGAATCACCCCCTCGCGGGAAAAAATATTTTCGACAAAGTCGTTTAACGCCCTGGCCGCGAAGGCCGCGGCCTCGTGCAGTTCGTACCCCTCGTCAATGTAAAAAGAAGGCCGGGGTTTCTCCTTGAGGTGCCGGGTCCGGATCCAGGCGTCCAGTTCCTCGGGCGTTTTAACCTGCAGGGCCTCGACGATGTCCGCGCCGGAGGGCTTGATTTTCCGGGCTTCCGGAACCGGCTCGACCACCGCGGCGTCAAGGGAAAGCTCGTGGGTGATACGCGCCCGGAGCTTCCGGGCCGTGGAAAGCCCCACCCGCTTATCCTGGTCGTCGTCCGGGTAGATGTAGATAACCCGCCCCCGCAGCGGGGACAGGTCCACGGAGGAAAGCTTCTTACCGCCCCCGTTATACGCGATATGGACGAAGCCCGGCAGGGCCGCCGCCGCGGCGTCGGCGCACTTGGCCCCCTCGTGGATAAGTACCGGCAGGTCAGGAGAGGCCGCCAGCAGGTCCCGGTTGTAAAGCCGTACCGGGCAGCCGGACGCCTTGATGTAAGCGCCGTCGAACCACAGGGAAAGGACCTTCTTCTTTCCATCAGGGAAACAGCCCCCCGGATACCGGCACTCGATAAAATCTACCTCCCCCGTCTCATTCCGGTAAGGATAAACGGCCTCAATGCCCGTGATGTCGGTTTTGAAAACCGCCTTCCCCCGGGCCTTGAGCCGGTCCTCGGAATACACGTAGCGTACCGAGTCGTCCTTGATGGCTACGGGCCCCTTCGCGGGCGTCCCGGAAGGCGCGGCGGCCGGGGGCGTCATGCCCAGTTCCTCATAGACCCGCTTTTTAATCGCGGGGAAATCCCGCTTTTCATCCAGGCCGTAAAAATGGGCGGCGAATTTGTAGATGTCCGCGGATGTGCCGCATCCGAAACAGTGGTAGTCCTTCCCGTGCGGCTCAAGGGACATGGAGGGGTTAGGGTCGTTGTGCCAGGGGCATTTGATAAACCCCTGCTTGTTTTCCTGTAAGCCGTGGGTGTGAATAAACTCCCGAACATGCTCTTTTGCCGGGTCCGTGGTACTCATGTATGCGGCGTTCCCCTCCTCATCAAGGATTATTCCTCCGGCTCTTTCAGCCTCAACCCGTGCCTTTCAAGGGGGGGGCGGCCACGCAAGGCCCCTAAAAAATAACCCCTCATTTATTCCACCGCTCGGCGGCTTCTTCCTCCGCGTCAGCGTCCGGCCCTGTGGCCCCGCAGGCGCAGATCACATTGAAATTTTTATAGCTGATATAACCATTTGTCCCCGGTATACACCGCCATTCACTGATTACA
>JAISRD010000016.1 GCA_031273835.1 Treponema sp.
CAGGAGGATAGAGATGACACGAGCAAGAACGATTGTGTTGGTACTGCTGGTCTTCGCCTTAGGAGCGGGATTGGTTTTTGCCGGAGGCCAGGGCGGATCATCCGGCGGCGGGGAGGGGGCGGTTTCCCCGGCTCCGGCAGCGGCACCCGCCGCGACGCCGGCGGCTCCGGGCAGTCTTCCCCGGCGGGAGACTCTGTATTTCAACGGTATCCTCTGGGACAAGGTGAACCAGTGGAATCCCTACGGCGTGGGCGGCGTATCGTTTGGTATTGACGGCACCAACGCCCGGCAGCTTATCTACGAAACCCTTTTTCTGTACGACCTCCTTTCCGGGACCCTAAAGCCCCAGTTGGGACTTTCCTACGCCTGGAACGGGCAAACTTTAACCGTTCAGCTCCGCCAGGACGTTAAGTTCTGGGACGGCAGCGGCATGACCGCGGCGGATGTGGTAAACTCCTACGATCTGCAGAAGAAGTACGCCACCGGCTTTTCGGCCTTCTGGCCCTTCATCGAATCGGTGACCGCCCAGGGCAACTACACGGTGGTTATCAGGGGGAACCCCCGGAATTTCAATCCGAAACAGATTGAAAGCTCCATCAGCAGGCTCTACATCACCCAGAAGGCGGAGATGGACAAGGTAGTAGCCCGGATCGGCGGCGGAGAAACCGCGCTGGGCCAGTGGACCAACGTCGCCGGGGATCAGATCGAAACCCAAAGCGGGACCGGCCCCTACAAGCCCTACATCTGGGACGAGACCAAGGCGGTACTCCAGCGGGTGGATACCTACTGGGGCGTAGCCCTCTACGGCAAGCTGCCGGCGCCCCGGTACGTGGCCCACGCCGTGTACAAGGATAACGCCACCGGCGACGCGGCCTTCAGGGCGGCGGAGGTAGACATTTCCCAGCAGTTTATCTCCTCGGTCTGGACCATGTTCAATGCGAACATCTCCACGTTTATCCCCCAGGCGCCCTACTACTTCCCCGGCGTAATACCCATGATTATTTTCAACACCAAGGATCCGCGGCTTGCCGACCCGGTGGTCCGCAAGGCTATCGCCATGGTGCTGGACTACGACACCATCGGGAAGAACGCCATGTCCGGCTACACCGCCCCCTATGTGCCCTCCCTTATGCTTCCGGTTCCCGCGGAGCAGGCCCTTATCGACGTAGACGCGCTTAAGTCCTACCAGTGGAGCGGGTCTTTGACCGAATTGGTTGCCCAGGCGAATAAGCTTTTGGACGACGCCGGTTGGGCCAGGGGGGCCGACGGCATCCGCTCCAAGGGCGGGGTCCGCCTTGCCGGGATCCGGGCCGAATGTCCCCAGGGCTGGTCCGACTGGAACGCGTCGCTGGAAGTGGTGGCTCAGGCGGGGAAGAACATCGGCATCGATATTCAGACCTACTTCCCCATCGCCACGGTGTGGACCACCGATCAGCAGAACGGCACCTTTGACATCATCATGGAAAGCCCCGGAGGCATCGGTATCGCTTCCCCCTGGAGCCGGGCCTATGCGGCGCTGAGCAGCACGGACCTTCCCCCGGAAGGGACCCCTAACGCCATAGGGAACCACGGCCGCTGGGTAAACCAGGAAGCGGACACCATTATTTCCCAGATCGCCTCGGAAACCGACGCCGCCAAGCTGAAGCAGCTTTGGACCCGGCTGAACATCATCTACCTGCAGGAAATACCGGTAGCGGGCCTTATGTACCGGCCCGGCGTGTTCCACACGGTAAACGAGACCGTATGGACCGGGTACCCCAAGATGAACGACGGTTCCGGGGTTCCCCCCACCCTTTGTATTGACGGGTACGGGATCAAAGGTTTATACAACCTTAGGAACAAGTAAGAAACCGTAGCTGAAGGGGGCGGCCGCCGCAAAACGTGGACCGCCCCTTTTTTTGTTGTGTAACCAACCTGAAAAAGAGGGTCTGTGATGCATGGATATGGGAAATACCTGGGGAAAAAGCTCGTCTGGTACGCGGTAACCCTTTTTATTGCGGTACTCCTCAACTTTATGCTGCCCCGTCTTATTCCCGGTAACCCGGTAAGCGTTCTGGTAGCCAACGCCACCACGGGCATGACGGACGCCCAGGCGATTAAGCGGATTTACGACGCATACATGGCGGACTTCGGCCTGGACAAACCGATTTGGCAGCAGTTTTTTATTTATATCGGGAAGCTGCTGCAGGGGGACATGGGCAGGTCCTTCAGCCGGTATCCTTCGGCGGTTTCGGAGATCATCTCCACCGCGCTGCCCTGGACTCTGCGGCTCCAGATTCCCGCCATCATCACCGGCTGGTTTCTGGGCAACGCCCTGGGGGCCCTGGCGGCCTACCGTAAGGGGGTTTTCGACAAGGTTTTTTTCCCGGTATTTCTTTTCATTGCCGCCATCCCCGCCTTCGGGCTGGGCATTGTGCTGGTCCATTTTCTGGCCAATACCTTTCACCTGTTCCCCGGACGGCTGGGTTACGCCTTCGATATGTTTATCAACTGGAAAAATCCGGCTTTTATTCTTTCGTTTTTAAACCATTACCGCCTGCCCTTCCTCACCATGGTGCTGGTGGCCATAGGCGGCCAGTCTTTGGGGATGCGGGAAATGTCCATCTACGAACTCAACGCCGACTACGTTAAGTACAGCCGGCTTTTGGGCATAAAAGACAACAAAATTGTCTGGTACGTGTTCCGCAACGCCATGCTGCCCCAGATCACGAGGCTGGCCCTTTCCCTGGGCACCATGGTGGGGGGGAACCTGATTGCGGAGATTGTCTTTAGCTATCCGGGGATAGGGACTACCATGCTCAACGGTATCAGCTCCCAGGATTTCCCCCTTATATCCGGCTGTACCCTGATCATTACCATCACGGTGCTGGCCGCCAACTTCCTGGTGGATATCGTCTGCGGACTTATCGACCCCAGGATACGGTTAACCCAGCAGGAGGAGGGCTGATATGGGACACCTGTTACAAACCGCCTTTAAGTCGGGAAAGTTCCGCTTTGGATTTATCGTCCTTGCCCTGATACTCCTGACGGTGGTTTTTTTCCCTATTTTTAACCATACCGACCCCCTGTCCATGGACGGCGGCCTCTTTGAAAGGCCCAATCTGTTTGAGTTTCTCAGCCAAAAGGAGACGGTGGAAGCGGGCCCCACGGCGGAGGAGCAGGCCGTGGCCGACGATATCATGGCCCAGTTCGGCCTTTCGGCCGTCACCAAGGAACTCCCCAAGACCCTGCATGTGCTGGGGACCGATAATTTCGGCCGGGACACGCTGGCGGAGCTGGTGGCCGCCACCCGGACCAGCCTTATCATCGGGCTTATCGCCGGTACGATTGCCACGATCATCGGCCTGAGTGTCGGCCTCCTGGCCGGTTATTCCGGGGGTACGCTGGATAACCTGCTTTCCACGGTCACCAACATCTTTATTGTCATCCCTTCCTTCGTGATTCTGGTCCTGATTTCCGTCAGTCTTAATTCCCGGAATTTCATTACCACCGCCATGGTTATCGGCATTACCGCCTGGCCCTGGACCGCCCGGTCTGTCCGGGCCCAGACCACCAGTTTACGGAACCGGGACCACGTGAACCTTTCCAAATTATCCGGCCACAGCATGCCCCGGATCATTATCCGGGATATTCTGCCCTACCTGGGTTCCTACGTGATGATGGCCTTTATTCTGCAGGTGGCTTCGGGGATCCTCTCGGAGGCAAGCCTTTCCATGCTGGGCCTGGGACCCCAAAACGTGGCCAGTCTGGGGCTTATGATGAACTGGGCCATGAACTTCAGCGCCCTGCCGGTGGGGGCCTGGTGGGCTTTCCTTCCGGTGGTGCTGGTGATCGCCCTGATCAGCTTCTCCCTTAATCTTATCAATTCCGGGCTGGATCAGATCTTCAACCCCCAGATAAGGAGCTGAGTATGGCCGCCATGCTGGAAGTAAAAAATCTTACCACCTACTACAAGACCCGGATGAACGAAAAGATCTGTTCCGTGGACAACGTGTCTTTCTCCCTGGAGGACGGTAAATCCTTAGGGATTGCCGGGGAATCGGGCTGCGGGAAATCCACCCTGGCCATGAGCGTCATGGGCTACTATTTCCCGCCCCTGTACTACGAGGGGGGCAGTATCGTTATCGACGGTAAGGAAATTACCTCCCTTAACCCCGATACCATACGGCAGAACGTGCTGGGTACCGACATCGCCTACATCCCCCAGGCCGCCATGAACGCGTTAAACCCCACCCGGAAAATTATGCGGTTTATCGAGGACGTGCTGAAGGCCCACGGTTCAACGCTGACCCAAAAAGAGATGCGGGACCTGGCGGAGGACCGGTTCGGCATATTAAACCTGCC
>JAISRD010000044.1 GCA_031273835.1 Treponema sp.
AAAGTGCGGAAGATATATGATCGTTTGAATCGGCCGTTTCAGTTTGGAATTCGTGATTTCGTTGAGTAAAAGGGCGATTAAAACCGAAACGATCATTCCCAGGGCCAGATTCCAAAGGCTTATTTCAATGGTGTTGGATAAAACCGACCAGAACCGGGAAGATGTGAACAGCCGCTTGAAATTATCAAAGCCGATAAACCGGGGTCTGGAAAATACATTGTACCGGTAGAATGAATACCGTATCCCAATCATGGGCAGATAGTTAAAAAGAACGATGAAAATCAAGGTCGGAAGGAACATAAGGTACAGATACATACCTTTTTTTAAACGGCTATACAATCTGGTTTTGTTCATCTTTCCACCTGGTATTTAACCGCGGAACACTCTCCCCGAGACTGAGCCCGGGGACAGCGCCGCAATTTGTTTACTGGACCTGTTTCAATCAACCTGTTTCAACATCACTTGCTGTAAAGATCGTTCATAATCTTAAGGCACTGCTGCACATCGGCGTCGTACTGGTTTTTGTACTGCGCGAGACCCTCATCAACCGAGAGAACGCCCATAACTATCTTGGAGACGATCTCCTGCCTGGCTGTTTCAAGCTCGGTCTGGATACTCGTAATATCCTCGCTTGAGGGAAGGGTAAAGGAAGGTTTGGCGTTTTTATTGAACAGGTTCAGGGAAACCATCAGATCTTCCTGATCCTTGATGGGATCGTCCCACTCGTACATGCAAATAGTCGGGTTAACAAACACCTTTTCAAAGAGCTGCTGGGGATTGACCGCGTCGGGAAGCCGTGAGTACACGTTCCCCTCTCTCTTCCAGTGCACACCCTCAACGCCGTGAATGAAAAGCATCTGGCCTTCGCCGCCGTCATAGGCGACTTCCGCAAGGTACTTGAAAATACCCAGGGGGTTCTTGTTTGCCGAGGGGATACAGAGGGTCGAAGCCGCCGGCCTGTCGATGAGAACCGTTCCCTGGATGGGCGGCATGGCCTCAACAATTGCGGTGGGAACCGTCTTTTCAAGGTTGCTCTGGAGGTTCTGGTTCCACTGGCCGGCCCAGTAGGTAAACACGCCGACTTTGCCGGTATAGAATTTGTCCCTGGCGCCGGCTGTGGTATTGGTAACGCTCTCCTGGTCAACCAGCCCTTCCTTATACGCCTGGGCAAGCCGGGTAAGACCCGCTTTGAAATCAGGGTCGTACATGCCGTCCACGATTTTACCGTTCTTGATAAAGAAACCGGGCTGGGTGTTTTCACCGTAGTAGAAGTCCCGCAGATACATGGGATCGACAACTCCGGCGGTGATGAAGGGGATGGTGTTTTTTATCCCGTCACCGTCGGGGTCTTTGTCCCGGAAGGCGACGAGCATGTTGTAAAACTCATTCCAGTTTGTGGGCATCTTCAGGCCCAGCTTGTCCAGCCAGTCCCGCCGCACATAGGTGATACAGCCGTTGCCGTGGGCGCCGGGTATCCCATAGAGCCTGCCGCCTACCTTGATAGTATCGGCCACATAAACGTGGGATCTTTTCGATATGGGTGACGCGTAAAAGGCGTCGGTAGCGTCCCAGAGGGCGCCGTTGGCCGCAAAAATGGCGTATTTGGGCACCGCTTCAAAGGCGTCGGGCAGGTCCCCGGACGCGAAGGCCAGATCCACCCGCTGGTTATATTCGTTATGGGCCGGCTTGATGAATTCGAGTTTGATACCGGTCATCTTTTCGTAAGCCGCTGTAATAGCTTCCTGGTTGTTCGCCGGATCAGGAATCATGGTAGAGGCCATGAGGGAAATTTTCGCGGGTTTTACCGCCACCCCGGAAGCCGCCGAGCCTGAAGAAGCAGGTTCGGACCTGCCCCCGCCATAGGCCATACCGGAAACCATCGCCAAAACAAGCGCGGCCAAAACCAGTTTTGAGAGAGACTGACGCATAAGAAACCTCCTGTGTAAATTCAAAAAGCAAGACTACTTTTTAGGTTTTGTCAGTATAAACCCGTTGCCGGGCCCTGTCAAATAAAACTTTTTGCGATAAACGGCCTCTTATCCCCCCAGCCTCTTTATCAGATCATCCGCCCTGGCGCGGTAGCGTTCCGGGGAGAGTTCGGCCGCCTGGCGCAGGAATGAGACGGCGTCGCTGTTCTTTCCCGCGGTTATGGCGTTGATCCCCAGGGCGTATAAAACCAGGGCCTCGTCGGCGCCGTTTTCGATACTCTGCCGGTAGTACTGCTCCGCCTGGTCGTGGCGTCCGCTTTCGTAGGCCAGGAGGCCCAGGTAGTAGTAAGGGGCGTAGTGATCGGGCCGCTGATTCATGGCGCTCATAAAGGAGTATTCCGCCGTGAACTCGTCTTTTGCCGCGTGGGCGGCCTCGCCGTCGGCCATAAACTCAAGGAAGGTTTTCCGGGAATCCAGGTAGGAAAGAAAATCCGTCCTCATCCGGGTAAAATCCCCCCAGCGGCCCAGATGATCGGTCGTTATCTGGGAATTTTGCGCCGCGTCCGCCGCGGGGGAGAGGAGCATGAAACTTTCAATGAGGGATCGGAAGTATTCCTCGTTCCCGCTGTTGAGGAAGAAAGATACCAGGGCCCAGGAAAGAGCCCGGAAATTCTCAGGTTCCCCTCCCTGATCCGCAAGGAGGATCGCTTCCAGCGGGGGAACGCCGTTTCCCATTGTCTTTACCGTTTCAAGCCAGGACAGGTTTTCCTTGTACTCAAGTTCCCCGGTGGGGGAATACCCCAGGGTGGTAAAATATATGGCAAAGCCCTCCCGCAGCCAGGAGGGGGGATTCGGGATAAAGGCCCGCAGGTACTGGACAAAAGCCTGGTAGGGGAGGACGCGGCTTTCTTCCGCCCCGCCCCGGTTAATCACCAGTTCCCGCCTCTCCGGGTTCTGGTAGTGAATATACACCGCTCCGGGCCTTGCCCCCCCAAGCTGGGAGGATACATAGGAATCGTAGACCCCGGTATCTTTTATGATCCGGACTTTAAGGAGGCTTCCCCCGGGATCGCTCAGCCGGGCGGGGTCGAAGCGGAAAAGCTGGGTATAGACCGAGAAACGGCTCTCCATTTCCCGGGCCAGGGCCTCCATTTCCCCGGTATCGACTGGGGACTCCGCCTCCGTCCCGGTTCCGGCGATCAGCTGGTAATGCCGGCTTGAAACCGGTTGTCCAGGGACAGTATGAATCAGCGCCATAAAAACAACAATACTAAACCATGCTTTTTTCATAGATCCTCCCGCTCAATCGTATCTTTTTAATCGCATCCTTTTAATCGTATCTCTGGCCCGCCGCGTCCCGCTGGATTATTTTATCAATGATGATGTTCACTTCCTCAATGAGGATGCCGGTGTACCGCTCGATATTCTCAATGACATACTGCTGGAGTTCATGGATATTCCCCCCAAGCTGGATACCGTAAGGTACGTCGATGGTGATCACCAGCCGGTATCCCATCTTATCGTCCTTTACCTGGATTTTTTTAACCCTGATATCGGAATTATACTCATCCACGCAGTGAATGACCATCTGGCTCAGGGCCGCCTCGGAAATAATCACCTTGCCCCGTTTGGAATATTCCGGCCGGACCACAGACTTTTCCAGGATCTTCGGCGTAGGGCCGATTCCCTCGGCCGGGCCGCCGGCGTCCACCTTTTTCTTTTTGAAGATCCTTACCGCCTCGTAAAAGATATTCGGGTAGCTCCGTTTCACCTCAATGGAAGGCAGGGGGATGACGTGTTTCCCCTCGATTTTCCGGGTGCGGATGGCCTTTTCGATGTCTTCCTGGGAGGCTATATCTTCAATTTTGATGATCTTGTCCGGGTTTGGAAGCTGGAGCCTGGCGGCGATCTTGTTCACCATTTTTTCCGATGTTCCCAGCAGCAGCACCCTCCGGATTTTTTCGCTCTGGAGCTTCCGGGCCACCTCGTCCCGCTGGGCTTTCTCATCGAAAAGGGCCACTTTTACCGCCGCGAGGAAGGTTTTTTCCTTCTTCGCCGAATGACCCGCCAGGATGCGGTTTTCCTTGATAAGGAGCCCGTCGTCGATGATGTGGTCGATCCCGTATTTCTGGGCCACAAGCTTTGCCCGAAAGCTTTTTCCCGTACCGCTTTCCCCTACGAGGGCGTAAACCTTGATCCTCCTGAAAGGCCAGAGGAGATCCCAGAACATTACTCAATTATAGGGGGGAGGGGGGAAAAGGTACAGCCAAGATCGCTGGCGAGATCGCCGACGAGATCGCCGGCGGTATGGACAGAACCGGGTTTATCTACTTTGATAAGATCATGGCTTGTTTTATTCACGCCGATCTTGACGCCTTTTACGCTTCCGTTGAGCAGATCGATCACCCTGAGTACCGGGATAAGCCGGTGATTGTGGGGGGGCTGCCGGGGGACAGGCGCAGCGTGGTGTCCACCGCCTCTTACGAGGCCCGGAAATTCGGCGTACATTCGGCCATGCCCCTCGCCCAGGCGGTAAAGCTCTGTCCCCAGGGGGTATACCTGCGGGGCAACATGGCCCGCTACCGGGAGGTGTCGGACCGGATCATGGGCTTGTTCGCCGCCTTCTCCCCCACGGTTCAGCAGTTGTCGATAGACGAGGCTTTTCTTGACATCACCGGCGCGGAGGGGCTTTTCGGCCCCCCGGAGCTTCTGGCGAAGAAACTCAAGGCCGCGATCCGGGAGGAGACGGGGCTTACCGTTTCGGTGGGAATAGCCTGCAACAAGTATATCGCCAAGATCGCCAGCGGTATGTCCAAACCCGACGGGCTCCGGTACATCCCTCCCGGCGGGGAGGAGGAGTTTATGCGCCCCCTCCCGGTAACGAGGATCTGGGGGGCCGGGGAAAAGACCCAGGAAATTTTCAGGAAGCACAACCTGGGAACCTGTGAGGATATCCGCCGGATCTCCCGGGAAGCCCTGATTTCCCTGTTCGGGGAGGCCCTGGGGCTCTTTCTCTACCGGGCGGTCCGGGGGGAGGCCGCAGCGGCCTTTGACGAGGAGCGGGGTACCCATTCCATGAGCGCCGAGCGGACCTTTGCCTATGATCTGGGCGATACCTTTGCCCTGGAGTCGGTACTCATGGATATCTGTGAGGGCCTTATGTGGCGGGTGCTGGAGGGCCGCTGGCAGAGCCGCACGATTTCTCTCAAGCTGCGTTACGGGGATTTTTCCACCGAGAGCGCCAGGGAAACCTCGGAGACCCCGGTGACGACCCTGAACTGCCTCTACGACCGTCTGGTGGCCCTGTTCCGCAGGAAGTACCAGGCCGGAAGGGGGCTGCGGCTCATCGGAGCGGGGCTTATGAACCTGGAGCGGGCCGATCTTCCCCAGCAGACTGAGCTTTTCGACAACGGGAACGAAAAGGAGCGCCGTCTGGAAAAGGCGATCCTGGAGATCAACAAGAAATTCCCCAACGCCGCCCTGCGGCGCTCCCGCTCCAAGCTCGGCGAGCGCTGAGAAGATTCTTCATAAACTGTTTCGATTACTGCCGCCAAAGAGAATTGAACTCTTGACACAAGGATTTTCAGTCCTTTGCTCTACCAACTGAGCTACAGCGGCCCGCTTCTATGTTTATGCCGCATAAATAAAAAAAAGTCAAGTACTCAGGATCAATACGTTACTGCTTTTCAGGGGTATCCAGGGCCAGGTATAATTTGGTCTCGGCAACGGTAAGTCCAAGCCGTACCGCTATCATATCCGCCGAAAAACCCGCCCGGTGAAATTCCGCGACCCGTTCCCGCAGGGGCCGTTTAAGGTTGACGGGCTTATCCGAGATAACAAAATGGGGCCCTTTGATATTCTTCGCAGCAGGGGCATTTTCCGGGCCCTGCGCCGTGTTGCTTTTCCCCGGGGGCGGGCTTGCGGCATAGGACGCCGTTTCGGGGGAACTGTCCCGCAGTTCCAGGGTATCGAGGAGACCGGGGGAAGTTTTGTAGGGCGGCGTTTTTTTCCGGCGGGCGGTCTTTTTTTTCGGGCCCGGTTTCTTTTCGGGTTCGGGTCCCGCCGTGATGGGAGCTGCGGCTTGGCCGTGCGGTTCTTTTTCCGTCAGCGGATTTACCCGGCTTAACGCGGCAAAGGACGATTCCCCGGCGCTGCCGCGGTTCAATTCCCTGGTGTACAAGGCGATACGCCGCTCCGCCTCGGCGGTAAGTTCCCGTAAATTGGTGATGCGTTCTTCCAGGAGCTGGAGATTCTGCTCCGTCTTTTCATCAATATCCGCCTCGAGCCGGCGTATTTCATCACTGAGTCTCGCCAGTATGGCCTCAGGGCTGGTGGATTTTCGAACATAGGATTTGATGTAGAGCAGGGAAAAAAACCAGAGGAGAAAGGCCGCCGCGGAAAAAAAGACCCCCCAGTTCATGCGCAAGCCGCCCCCGGCGGCGTCGTATAATAAATTTCCTCTCGCACGCGGCCCGCAGGGACGCCTGCGCAAGCCGTCTCCGGCGGCGCATTGTTACATGGAAATATCAATGTTTCTGCCCAGATCCAGGTCCCGAATCACAAGGTCCGTTTCGGAAAGGTCTTCCTCCCCGGCGTCCGCCGCCTTTTTTTTCTCCCCCTCCCGTTCCCTGCCGCGGCCGCCGTTACGATCCTTTACCCCCTCGGCGCCCTCTCCGGCATCCTGAGCCTCATTGACCGCCCGTATCCGTTCTTCCGTGTGCCGCTGGTTTTGGGCCTGCTGCAGGGCCTGCTGCAGGGCGGCGCCCTCACGCTGGGCGCTTTCCTGTTTGCCGACCTTGTCGATCTGGGTAAAGAGGGTTTGAAGATCAATTGGTAGTATAGCCATCGGGTCCCCGTATTGCATCCTCATCGGGTTCTTCGTATTTGATTACCCGTATAAGGCCGTTTTCAAGGATAAAGGTTACCGCCTTGTATTCATTACGCACGTCTTCCCTGGCGTCCCGGATAAGTATCTTAACCCCCGGATACACCTTGGAACTGGCCGAAATTTTACCCTTGGCTTTAATGGTGGAAAGGAAGGCCTGTATTTTTTCAGTTTCTTCCTTGTTTTTCTCAAGCTCCCCGGTGAGCTCCGCCCTTTTATCCATAAGCTCACTGAGGTACGCTTCCTTGTCCTCCGGCAGGCTTTTACGCTGCTTTTTGATATTGATCAGGGTCTGGATATTGAGCTGAATTTCCTCAAGCTGCCTGTCGGCCTCGGATTTTTGGGCCTCGAGCGATTCGAGCTGTTCCTTGCTTTTCGGATCAAAACCCACTTCGCAGATCGTCTCCGTACCGCTGGTGGCGCTTCCCAGATTCTTGGCGCTGATCTCCTCGGTGGCCCGCAGCCGACCCCCCACTATGTGGGCCCGCTTACCCTGGCAGATGATACACTTAAAGGCGTCCACATGGGAATTGATGATCCCGTCGGAAACCACCACCATATTTCCCGCTTCAATCCGGGCGTTTTCTATAAACCGGGCCCAAATGGAACGGCCCGAGCGGACCATACAGTCGCTTTTTCCCGTAATGCCCTGGTGAACGATGATATCCCCTTCGGCGTCAAGTTCCGCCTTCTCCACCGTACCGTTCACCTCAATATTCCCGGCGGCCTTGACGGAAAAGCCGTCTTCCACGCTGCCGGTGATGATCACCGTTCCAAGGAAAATGATGTTCCCCGTTTTGATATTGACGTTTCCCTGAACGGTATAAACGGGCTCAACATTTATCTTGTTCCCCGTTAAAATCACCTGGCCGTTCATTTCGGCGATGATAGTCGCTCCGTCATCCCCTACGCGCACGTTTTTTCCCAGGGGCAGGGGGATATCCCTGCCTGATTTCGCGGGTATTACCTTGCCGGTTACGGTTCTGCCGGCGGTTCCGTTTTCCGGCGGCATCTTCACCGCCAGAGGCTGCCCCGCGACAACATTCTGGATGATGTTGATCTCTTTGAAGTCAATCTTGCCGTTGGAGCTTTCCCGCAGCCGTACCTTGGTCTGATCGGTTTCAAAATTATACTGGATATACGCGTCCCTGCCGTCGGCGGGGCGTGTTCCCTCGGCAACCTGAACGGGTTCCTTGTAGAAAGGCCGGTCGGCAAATTCGGTGAGGTACTCCTCATCAACGCCGTAGACAACCCTGTTATTCCGCAGGAAGGACAGGTAGGTTTCAACGGGAATATCGCAGCCGCCGCTGCCCGGGGGGGTAACGCTGACAAGGGCCTTCATTTCATCGGCGCTGATCTCAACGGACATGGAGGCGTCATTGGCCGGCGCGTGATCAAAATCGCCTATGCGTTCATAGGTCCCCGCGGCCTTGTTGACCATGTCCGTTACGGCGGCTTCGTCATAGTTTTTGACGCCCCTGGCGTCAATCGTCCGGATAACCGCAGCGCTTGTAATGCGCCTGCCCTTTCCAAGCGGGGGAATAACCTTTAAGTAGGCTCCGTCATGGAGGAGCTGTACAAAGGCGTCGCCCTCCCTGTCGGCAATAACCTTAACCGGTTCAGCGGCGGCCTCGGCGGCGGCTTCCTTTTCTTTCTCAATGGTTTTAGCGGTTACCCGTTCATAGGCCCGTATCTTCCAGTTCTTTGCCCCGGTTCCCATAAAGCCGGAAAAACCCCGGACCGTTACTTCGTATTCCATGCGCCGCAGGGGAAGATTAAGCAGGGTAGACGCCCCGGCCACCGCTTCTTCAAGGGTCGCCCCTTCGGCCTCGATGGTTTTAATGGCCCTATCCCGCTCCAATCTTTCCTTCATAGTATGCTGAAGCTGGACAAAATCAACCAAAACGGCCCCCTGTTTACGCCTACACTATACCCTTGCGCACATTGGTGAGTTTTGAACGGAGGTGTATGATGGCCTTGGTATGAAGCTGGGATACCCGCGATTCGGTAACTTCCAGCACCTGGCCGATTTCTTTGAGGGTAAGGTCCTCGTAATAGTAGAGAACCAGTATCTTTTTTTCCTTATCCGGCAGTTCGTTTATCGCCCTTACAATGACCCGGCGTATTTCCTCTTTTTCAACTATCACGTCGGGATTAAGGCTGGAGGGCGATTCTATGCTGTCCACAAAGGAAACCTTATCATTCTCATCCCCGGAAAACCACACATCACTTAAGGAAAGTATGGATGTGCTGGTAATCTTCTGTATGGTTTTAAAGTACTCCGCCTCGTCCATGCCCAGGGATTGGGCGATTTCCTGATCCGTGGCGGTACGCCCCAGCTGGGCTTCCAGGGAACCGATGGCTTCTTCCACTTCACGGGTTTTCTGCCGCACCGAACGGGGAACCCAATCTATGGAACGAAGTTCATCAAAAATTGCCCCCCGTATCCTGGTAACCGCATAGGTTTTAAATTTTACATTTTTGTCGGGGTCGAATTTATCAATGGCGTCAAGGAGGCCGAATACGCCGAAGCCCACCAGATCGTCAAATTCCACGCTATGGGGCATGCCGACCGCAACCTTGCCGGCCACATACTTAACCAGGGGGGCGTACTGCTTGATAAAGGCCTCCCGTATCTTGGGGTCCCTTTCCTTATGGTACTGAATCCAGAGTTCCTCTTCTGTTTTCTCGTCTGCGGGTTTATCCGAATCTGCGCCCCAAAGGGTCTTCCCCATAAACTATCCTTTTTCGTCCTTTTTCAATGCCGTCTGTATGGCCAGGGCCAATTCTTTGGGGTTAAAATCCCCCATAACATCGTTTTTTCCACCCCCCCTCGGAAGGGGACGCCTCGGTTCGGAGGGCGCCTCGTAAACTTCGGGTTCAGCCGCCGCCCCGGCCGGGGTACTTACAAAGGAACCGGAAAGAGCGTCAAAATCGGGCATAATCTCCGTACCCGCCGCCGGGCTTTCCCCCCCTGAATTTTCAGAACCCGAATTTGCATGAATTCCGTTTCCCGCGGAATTCCCCTGGGGCGAAAAATCCGGCGTCCCCTCAGATCCATCCCTCTTCATATTATACCCGGATTGATTTCCCAGGTCCATACCCGCAGACATTTGCGAAACTTCGGCGGGGCCGGATCGGGGGGGCTCCTCAATATTATCCACATCTTCACCGTCTCCCCTGGGGAAGGCCCCCGCAATGGGGCCCGCGACGGTCATATCAACCCGGGAACCGGGGGCGATAATATCGAAATCGTTCCCCGAAATATTCAGCAGTTCCGGTATAAACTGCCCTAAAATCCAAAAGACCAGGCAAAAGAGGATAAAAAACAGGACGCCGAAGATAAGGGCCCTGAGGATCACCGCGGTAAAACCGGCTCCGCTTATCAGGCCCAAAAGAAGGGAGAGTGCCAGGGCCGTTCCGCCGGCGATACCGCTTATTTTGAAATTAAACACCTGCGCCCCCCCTTATCAAGCGCTTAACGATTTTTCCAAAGCCTCCGTTATCCCGTATCTCCGTTTTATCCATCCGTCCCACAATATGTTGAACACACTGGGAAGCCCTGCACCTGGGGTCCATCACCATAAAGGGTTTCTGTCTCTGTACCGCCTGGGCAACGGAGGAATCCTCAAAAATGAACCCAAGGTAGTCCACGTTGAGGTTGAGAAACTGACCGGTGATATTTATCATCCTGTCGGCAACCTTACGGGCCTCGGCGGCGTTTTTTACCCGGTTTACCACAAGCTTAAGTCCCATGTTGAGGCTGTTAATCTCCGAGGCGATAACCTTGATGATGCCGTATGCGTCGGTTATGGCGGTGGGTTCCGGGGTGGTGATAATCACCGTATCGTCCGCCGCGGCCACAAAATCCAGCACATTGCTTGAAATTCCCGCGGAGGTATCGATGATGATGATATCCGCCTGGGAAAGGGTTTCCAATTCGCTGATAAAGTACTGCCGTTCACTATCGTCAAGGTTCGCTATTTTAGAAAAACCCGAAGCCCCCGCCACAATGGAAATGCCGTATTCGGTATCGACCATGATCTCCTTCATGGTCTTCTGTTTACGGATCACATGGTAGAGGTTGAATTTGGGGATCATGTTAAGCATTACATTGACATTGGCCAGCCCCAGGTCGGCGTCCATGACGGTTACTTTTTTCCCCATACGGGCATAGGCAAGGGCCATATTAACCGCCACATTGGTTTTCCCCACACCGCCCTTGCCGCTGGTAACGGTAATAATACGGGTCTTTTTTTCCTTTCCCTTGACAGGCTTTTCATAGGAGGAGTTTCTCCGCATCATTTCCCTTAGTTTTTCAGCCTGATCTTCCATGTAGTATTAACTCCTCTCCGGTTTTTCCCCGGCAAAACGCCGGGTCAGGGCATCCCGGTTTATTACAAAGCCCTCCAGATACATGAGAAAACGGATCACATCGGCCTTTGCAATATCAGAAGGAACAGTCTGTCCGTCGGTAATAAAGGAGACCGGCTTTGCCGATTCGGAAAGGGCGCTTATCACATTCCCCACACGGCTTGTCTCATCCAGTTTGGTGATAATCACCGCGCCGTAGTTAAAGGGTTCAAAGTGCTTGAAGATTTCTTCTATGTCGCCTGCCTTGGTGGAAGCGGAAATGCAGAGGTGAATTTCCGCCTTGGCGCCGCAGGCTTCAAGGATAGCCCTCATTTCCCCCAGCTCCCCGAAATTACGGGGGCTTTTCCCTATGGTGTCCACCAGGATAAAGTCCACCTCTTTCCGGTACAGGGCCAGGACGGAACGGAGGCTTTCATAATTTTCCACCGCGGAAACAGGTATCTCCATAATTTCCCCGTATTTTTCAATCTGGTACTTACCGCCGATACGGTAATTATCCAGGGTTACAAGCCGTACCGATTTTTGCCAGCAGCCGCCGGAACGCTCCCCGTAAAGGGCGGCCATCTTGGCTATGGTGGTGGTTTTGCCTACCCCGGTAGGTCCCACCAGGACAATGATACGGGGCCTCTTGCGGCCCGGCGTTTTGGCGTCGGGGATCTCCGGTTCCTGGTACAGCGTGATACATTCGCCTATCCATTCGGCGGCCCTGGCCTGGACCTTTTCATAATCGCCCAGTTCATCCAGGGAAAATTCTCCCC
>JAISRD010000126.1 GCA_031273835.1 Treponema sp.
ATGATGACCGCCTCGATCTCCGGGTCCACAATGGGCCCCCCGGCGGCCACCGAATAGGCGGTAGACCCCGTAGGCGTAGCGGCGATAAGGCCGTCGGACCGGTAATGCCCCAAACGCAGGAGAGCGGGGGGTTCGGAGGACCCGCCGGTTTCCGCCAAAACCGTAAGGCGGATTATCTTGGCCATCCCCGAGGAGGAAATAACCGCGTCGTTCAGGCAGGCGGCACGGGCCGCAATCTTGCCCCCGCGTTCCACCGCCAAATCCAGCATGAGCCTGCGGGAAATACAGGCGGCGCCCGTGAGCCACTTCTGAAACACGGCGGCCCATTCGCCCGGATGTACCGCGGCGACAAAACCCAGAGTACCGATGTTGATGGGGAGGATGGGAATACCCTGGGGAGAAACAACCCTGGCGGTATAGAGCACCGTGCCGTCTCCCCCCAGGCTCATGGCGACATCGAAACCGGTTACCGGAAAAGCAGCCGAATGATCCCCAAAAGGATAGAAGGCCGTCTCTATCCCCAGTGCGCCGAGTTCCCGTTTTATCTCGTCAGCCAGCTTCCCGGCCTCCGGTTTGTGGATATTAACAAAAAGTAAGGCCCGTTTAACCTCGGCCATTTCCGGAACCTCCGCCTTACGGAAGAGTCATGATAAGTTTGGCTACCTTTTCGGTATCCGCCGCCCCCAACCTTGGGTACAGGGGGAAGATTGCCGTTCGCAGGGAAAGTGAATATGCCTCGGGGCAAACGCCGGGAGGAACCCCGCCGGAACCCGCCAGAGTATCCTCAAAGGCGCTTTCCACCGCGATTTCCTTTCGTTTGGCATAGGCCTTCACGTCCTTCATGCCCGTCTCCAGGATCAGGGGAAACGTGTAGTTGTTGTAGTCCCAGTCACCCTGCTGAACGAACCGCTTGTGCCGGGTACGCAGGGCCGCCTGGTTGTAAGCCGCGGCGATTTCCCGGCGTTTCTCCGCGTTCCGGGCCGCTTCCCGCACCTGTATCACCGCCATGGCGGCGTTCATGTCCGGGAGGCTGTTCTCACCGAGGAGCGTAATCCCCCGCAGAACCGAGGCGTCCCGGCGGTTGACCGCATACAGGAGCGCCCCGCCCCCGGCGGTAAGCATATCCCGCTCCTCAAGGCCCAGAATCGTGAACACCCCGAAAGAACCCGCCAAGGTTTCCCCCGCCGCCGTGCCGTAACTTTGGGAACAATCCTCAATGACAGGAAGCCCAAGCTGGGTTATAGCCGCCATATCCGGCACATAACCCAAAGTATGGTTCGCCACGATACACCGGGCTGGCGCCTCCCCTTCCCTTGCAAGAGCGGCCTGAATGGTTTCCGGGCTTATCCCGGCAGTCCCCGGCGCCACATCGCAATAAACCGGCTTAAGCCGCAATTCCCGGATAACCTCGCCGTAATACCGGGGGGAAAGGGCGGAAATCACCACTCCCTGACCATCCTCGGGATTCAAAGCCCGCAGGGCCATATAGAGCGCGACCGCCGGACTCCGCAGGGCAAGACAAAAATCGAATTGGAGATGCTCCTTCGCAATCTGAACCAGAAATTTTGCCTGTTCTCCGGGACCTACCTTGTCTTCCACCAGAGCTGTCAAAACAGCATCCATCTCCTTTCTTCGGATAGTCGGAGAATAGACTTCGATTTTCATGTATACCTACGACCTTATCGTATTAAAGGATTTACCGCCGCAATTCGGCAATTTTCTGCAATTCTTTGGGGTTAAAGAGGTCCCGTATGTCCAGGATGATGAGATACCCTTGCTCCTGGCGCACTACCCCCTGGATATACTCCGCCCCTATCCCGGTCAGCATCTGAGGCGGCGGCTGGATGTCCTCTTTTTCGATGGTTACCACCCGGGAAACCCGGTCTATGATCACCCCCAGCTTCATGCCGTCAATATCGATAATGATAAACCCCGAAAGAAGCTCATCATCCTCGGAATGGGGCATTTTTTTCAGATGAAACCGCTTATGCAAGTTGATGATCGGGATAATTTCACTTCTAAGGTTAAAAATACCCTCAACATAGCTGGGGGCATTGGGGATCGCCCGAATAGCCTGAACCCGGACTATCTCTTTGACGTCCATAATATTGACCCCGTACAGCTCTTCCCCAAGCTGAAAGGTAACTAATTGGTTTTGATCAGCCATATCACTCCCCTGAACCTCGTTTTTAGAAAATCCACAACTTCACGATTAATTTTACTATTAATAAAGCCTTTCTTCAAGCCTCAAGAACGATTCCTATGAGTTTTTTTATGAATGATGAGTGTCTAACCCCAAATATACACAGGGCCATACCGGCGGAGGCTACCCCCGCCATAGAAAGCTTGCCGAACAACATGACCGGAAAATAAGACCGAAAAAAACAAAAAAAAGCCCGGCGACTTCCTACTCTCCCGCCCCTTCGCGGGGCAGTACCATCGGCGTTAGAGGGCTTGACTTCCGTGTTCGGAATGGGAACGGGTATGACACCTCCACCAT
>JAISRD010000190.1 GCA_031273835.1 Treponema sp.
AAATCTTTTATGCGGCAGGTGTCGGGAATATTCCGCAGGGTGAACACCCGCCGGCTTTCCATGCCCGGAAGGGGCGGCCGCAGGGGCTCGGCCCCCGGCGAGAGGATGAGGTAATCGTAACTTTCACGGTACACCGCGCCGGACTTGTGGTTTTTCACCTGTACGATCTTTGCCGCCCGGTCTATCGAAAGGACCTCGTTCCCCACCCGCACATCCACATTGAAGCGGGCATTAAAACTTTCGGGGGTTTGGAGCAGGAGCCTTTCCTTATCCCTGATTTCCCCGCCGATGTAATAGGGCAGGCCGCAGTTGGCAAAGGAGATATAATCCCCCTTTTCAAAAAGAACAATCTCCGCTTTTTCATCCAGCCGCCGCAGCCGGGCCGCCGCGGTCGCCCCCCCGGCCACACCGCCGACTATCAATACTTTCATTTTACCTCACCTTTATCCTGTCTTGCCTTTAATGTATCGTAAGATAATTTTTCTGTATGTAACAAAGTCACCTAGGGACTACGAAGCAAGAGATTATTTGTAATGCCCTTTGCACGAAGTAATGACAATGAAGTCGTTTTCGATTTTATACACAAGGCGGTGTTCTTCCGTTATACGCCGTGAATAATGACCCGCCAGATTCCCTTTTAAGGCCTCCGGTTTGCCAATGCCGGTTACCGGATTGCGCTCAATGTCCTTTATCAGTTCGGCAATCTTTTTGGCTGTTTTTTTATCGGTGATGGTCCATTCATAGAATGTTTGGAAAACCGCTTCGTCAAAGAAGGCGATTTTCATTGAACCATTTCCTCAAGTTCTTGCATAGTGAGGATCTTGAAGGGTGTCTGGCCGCTGTTTTCCGCTTCGACGGTTTTCAGAATACGGCGGTTTGTTTCTTCCTGTGTTTCGTAAAGGGTTTCGACCGTTACTTTTACCGCCCTGTCCGTATTTCTCCGGGGTACGCACATCCAGCAGGATGATTTTTTTATTTTCCATGTTGATATTTACCTTCCACTTTCCATCAACCTTAATCATATCAAGGTCTGATGTTTCACCATTGGAAAATTTGACAGTAACTACGGCTGTATCGCCATCAATTACCGGATTAACACGTTCGCCGGCTCACGTGTATTTTCCGGGCGGGGGTAACAGGGACCCGGCGCTTGCCCTGCTGAGCCTGTCGTTAAGCGCCGCGCCGAGGCCTTCCTGGGGAAGCATTTCGGCATGAATGCGGTCCAGCCCCAGCCGGTCAAGGCGGTGAAGGAGCTCGAAGAGATTCGCCGCCGCTTCCAGGACGCTGCCGGCTTCCGACAGAACAAACAGGGCGGAAGCGCCGGGGTTCCGCCCGACAAAGGCATCCCTGTTCTTCCCGGAAAAGAACAAATACCCCTCGCCCCCCCTGTACACGGAATATGCCAGCGCATCGGAACCGTGCAGGATCAGGGGAGTCCCCGGCGCATAGTGGCCCCTCAGGTTACCCGGAGCGGACCGGGCGCGGTCCTCCGTACCGGGGGAAGATCGGCCGCCCTGGGGATACGCCCCGGCGGCGTCCTCCCCGGCCGCTGCGGCGGGGGCTTCCACCGGCCCTATGGCCGCTTCCAGCGCTTCCCTGCCTATGCCCCCGTACCTGAGTATACGGGGCGGCCCCGAAACGCTCAGATCCAGCACGGTGGATTCCACCCCCACGGCGGAGGGGCCGCCGTCTATGACGCAGTCGATCTTATCCCCCAGGCCTTCGATCACATGTTCCGCCCTTGTCGGAGAAAGCCGTCCAAAGGGGTTGGCGCTGGGGGCGGCCACCGCCCCGGTGGAAAGGGTTATCAGGGCCTGAGCCGCCGGATGGCTGGGAAAACGCAGCGCCGCCGTAGCCAGGCCCGCCGTGGCAAGATCCGGCACTTCCTTCCGTTTGGGAAGTACCAGGGTGAGGGGGCCGGGCCAGAAGGATGCGGCGATTTTATCAAGCAGGGTCCGCCTCCGGCCGTCCAGGGCTTCAAACAGGACGATACGGTCCAGGGCGTCAAAACGGGCAATGTGAATTATCAGCGGGTCAAAGCGGGGCCGTCCCTTGGCTTCAAATACCCGCGCCAGGGCGCGGGTATTGAAGGCGTCCGCCCCCAGGCCGTAAACTGTTTCTGTGGGAAAGGCCACAAGCTTTCCCATTTTAAGCAGTTCCGCCCCCCTGCGGAGCTCCGTATCGGAGGCGCCTAAGAGGATCACCCGCGGCGCCCTGTTATAATTCCGGATGGTCCTCTCATAAGCTCAGATTGTCCTGCTAAAGCGGGAAACCTTTCCGTCCCTGCCTATGCCGGTAAAACCCATACGCTTAAGGTAGGAAATATGTTTAGGCGCCTCCCCGGCGGCGTAAAACACCGTCCCCGGCGGGGCGATACGCTTTACCGCCGTACCGAAGAAATACCTGGCGTTTTGAAAATCCCGGTAAGCGGGAATTACATAATCGACAAGTATATCTATCTCATTGTCCGTTCTGCGTTTATATGCCACAAGGGATACGGGCAGGGTTTCCCGGAGTATAAAGCAGCACTCGGCCCCCGCAAGGGTGCCTTTAGTAAGATCGGGATCAAAGGACGGGAAGAAACGCCTTATATCACCGGCGTGGAAAGTTACAAAGCGGCTTAACAGATCCCTTTCCGCCGGTTTTATAAACAGCGTGTCAAAGACCTCCGGGCCCGCAGCCTTCATTTTTGAAAGATAAAAGATATTAACCAGCACGGAAAAGGTGTTAAGGATAATAATCGAAGGGGAAACAATAAGGATACCGTAAATAAAAAAAACCGCCGAACCGCACAGGTTTACAATGCGCAGGGCCTTGATGTTCTTCATGCAGAGGCTTACGGAAACCAGCAGTGAAGCCAGTATCCCTATGCCCTCAAAGAAATAATCCATACTTTACTCCTCCTCAAACCCGGCGTTTGTAAAAACCCTATATCCACCGGCGGCGTTTGAAAAAGATAAGCATGCCGCCTGCTGTGAACAGCATCACCGTCCAGATAAGCGGATACCCATAGGGTGAAACAAGCTCCGGCATATTGCGAAAATTCATCCCGTAAACCCCGGCGATAAAGGTAAGGGGGATAAAAATAGTGGAAATAATCGTCAGTACCTTCATGATCTTGTTCATCCTGTTGGAGACCGTGGAAAGATTTACTTCCATTATTCCCGCCATCAGTTCCCGGTAATTTTCCACGGTTTCCGCCGCCTGTACCACATGGTCGTGAATATCCTTAAGGAAGGGGCTGAGTTCACCGCGGATCAAAGGGGAATCCGTATGGAGCAGGCGGGAAACACATTCTCTCAGGGGCCAGATGGATCTGCGCAGGGCGGACAGGGCCCGGCGTATTTTCTGAATATCCGGGATAAAATCCGTGTCGTTCTCATTCTCCGCCCTGTCTTCAATTTCTTCAAGCTTATCCCCCTGCAGATCCAGGGCCAGGTAGTATTCATCCACCACCGCGTCTATCAGCGTGTAGGCAAGATAATCGGTCCCGTTCCGGCGTATATAACCGGCGTTATTTTTAATGCGTTTCCGTATGCCGTCAAAGTTATCCCCCGGTTTTTCCTGAAAGGTGATAACCGTATCCTCCTTGAGGATGATGCTTATCTGTTCATAACCGGTCTCATCCCCCTCCCGGTGTATGGCCTTGAGGGTGATAAAAAGGTAATCGTCGAATTCCTCGGCCTTGGGGCGCTGGTTAACGTCAAGTATGTCTTCTATCGTTAAGGGATGGATGCGGAATATTTTCCCCAGCTCGCTCACCGCCCCGCCGTCCAGGCTGTTTAAGTTGATCCAGCTTATCCCCGCGGGATTGCGGTATTCCAGCACTTCGGCGGCGCTTTCCCCCCCGTGCTCCCAGGCGCCGGCGGGGTCATAGCCGATGATGCTCATCAGCGGCGCGGAAGCGGCCTTCATGCGGTAATCTCCTCCTCCGCCTGCTTTTCCGCCCCGGCGTTATAGGGCCGGTTCACCGGGGTTTTGGGGATTTTTCCCTCAAGGACTTCCCGGGCGTTAAGAGCCGTCCTTGTCTTGAGCTCGGATACCGCCTCTTCACTGTAATAGGCGCTGTGATCGCTGAGGGCCGTATTGGGAAGGGCCGCAAGGGGATGATCCGGGGGAAGCGGTTCCGTTTCAAACACGTCGAGCCCCGCGCCGGCAAGCTTCCCCCTTTCAAGGGCCTCCGCCAGGGCCCGCTCGTCAAGCACCGCCCCCCGGGAGGTATTGACGAGCACCGCCCCGTCTTTCATCCCCGCGATGGTTTTTCTGTTAATGCAGCACCGAGTACTTTCGTTTAAGGGGACGTGGAGGGAGATAAAATCCGATTGGGAAATAAGGGCGGCAAAGGAAACCCCTTCCGCCTTCATCGGGGGGTATCCGCCCTTTTCCCGCAGGGCCGCGAGTTTTGCGTCGATATGGGGATCGGCGATGAGGATACGGCTAAAGCCAAGGCCCTGGACCTTTTCCCAAAGGGCCCTGCCCGTGGCGCCGAAACCCACAATGCCCAATACCCTGCCGGAGATCCTCCTGATGGGCCTGTTAAGGTTCCATTGCCCCGCCCTTACCGCCCGGTCTTTTTCCGGTATAAAGCGGGCGCAGGAGAGGAGCAGGGCCAGGGCGTGTTCCGCCGCTTCCCCGGCGCAGTAGCCCGGCACATTGGTTACCCAGATTCCCGCCTTCGCGGCGGCCCCAATGTCCACATTGTCGTAACCTGTGCCATAGCGGGAAATAACCCGGCACTTTTTAAGACGGGAGATAACCCGGCCCGTCATGGGGGCCTGATTGAGGAGCACCGCGTCGGCCTCCGCGCAGGCCCCGATAAGCTCGTCCTCGGTCCGGCACCGGGCGGTGATTAACCGGACCTTGCCCGTGGGGGCCGGAAAATCGGCAAAAACCCTTCTTTCCTCATCGGCCCGGCCAAAACGGTCGTCGCTTATAACTATTTTCATGCCTATCCCTTTTTGTTACTATGCAGTATGACTGATTTTGACAAGCCCGACTGCATCCTTTTCGACCTGGACAGCACCCTCTATTCGGTCCGCCTTGGCCTTGAAAAGAGCGTAAGCCGCCGGGTGAACCGGTATATCGCGGAGTACTTAGGCCTTCCCCCGGAAGAAGCCTGGGCGCTCCGCAAAGAAAGGGTAACCGCCGCGGGTTACGGTACCACCCTGGAATGGCTCAGGGCGGAAAAAAACTTTAACGACCCTCATATTATAGACGAATATTTTGCCTTTATCCACCCGGAGGACGAAGCCGACGGGCTCGGTCCGGACCCTCATCTCCGTTCCCTTCTGCTGGACCTGTCCGAATCCATGACCCTGGCAATACTGACCAACTCCCCGGAGGAACACGCCGAACGTATCCTGGCAAAGCTGGGCATTGCGGACCTCTTTCCCTCTATTTTCGGTATACGCGGCAACGGACTCAAGGGTAAGCCCCGCCCCGAGGTATTCCGCCGGGCCCTGGATTCCCTGAAAAGTTCCCCCCGGCGCTGTGTCTTTGTCGACGACGTGCGGCGCTATGCGGAGTTCTACCGGAACATGGGCGGCCATGGGATCTTTTTTGACGAACTAAACGAACATCCTGAATTTCCCCCGCCCCGGATACGCAGGCTTGATGAACTTCCGGGCGTAATTGAAGGCATAAGGAGCGGATCATGATAATCGCGATGAAACAGCATTGTTCCGAAGAGGAGATACGGGGTTTTGCCGCCTCTCTGGAACAGCGGGGCGTAACGGTCCATGTATCCAGGGGGGTGAACCAAACCGTACTTGGCCTTGTGGGAGACAGCTCCGGTTTTGAAAGCGAGTCCCTGGAAGCCCATCACCTTGTCGAAAAGGTCGTGCGGGTTCAGGAGCCCTTTAAGCGGGCGAACCGGCTTTTCCACCCCGAGGATACCCGCATCGTCATAGCCGGTCCGGACGGAATTTCCCGCAGCATAGGAGAGGGAACCCTGACGGTCATAGCCGGGCCCTGTTCGGTGGAAAGCAGGGAACAGATTACCGCCATAGCCCGGGATGTCAAAGCGGCCGGGGCGGGCTTCCTCCGGGGGGGCGTCTTCAAACCCAGAACCAGTCCCTACGCCTTTCAGGGTATGGGCTGCGAGGGGCTGGATCTGCTGCTGGCGGCAAAGAATGAAACGGGGCTTCCCGTGGTTTCGGAGCTTATGGAAATACACCAGCTTGAGGTATTTGACGAGGTTGACGTGATTCAGATTGGCGCAAGGAATATGCAGAATTTCAACCTGCTGCGGGAACTGGGCAGATGCGGCAAGCCGATTTTGTTGAAGCGGGGCCTGGCGTCCACGGTTACCGAACTCCTCATGGCGGCGGAGTATATCATGGCCGGGGGGAATGAGCGGGTAATACTCTGCGAGCGGGGCATACGAACCTTCGAGACCTTTTCCCGGAATACCATGGATATCGCCGCGGTTCCCTACCTTAAACAAAAAAGCCACCTTCCGGTGATTGTGGACCCGAGCCACGCCACGGGCCGGGCCTGCCTGGTACCGGCGGCCTCCAAGGCCGCGGTGGCCGCCGGGGCGGACGGCCTTATCATCGAGGTCCACAACGACCCGGAAAACGCCCTCTCCGACGGAGAACAATCCCTGACCCCGGAGATCTTCGCCTCCCTGATGGGGGAAATACGGAACTATGCCGGACTGGAACACAAGACCCTGTGATCTCCCTTGAAAAGCGTACCCTGGGCATCGCGGGGCTGGGCCTTATGGGGGGAGCCCTTGCCAGGGCGCTGCGCGGCCTGCCAAAGCCTCTCTTCCGTATACTCGCCTGTGATACGGACCTGGCGGCGGCGGAAGGGGCCCTGCGGGAAGGGATCATTGATGAAGCCGCCGATCCCGCTGCTATGCTTCCCCGCTGCGATCTCATTTTTCTCTGCCTTAATCCCTCAACGCTGATACGCTTTCTGGAACAATGGGAAGCTTCGTTTAAGCGCGCCGCCCTGCTCACCGACATCGCGGGGATCAAGGGGAATATCTGCGCCGCGGCGGAAAGGCTGCTTGACAGGAGGCCGGACCTGGACTTTATCCCCGGCCATCCCATGGCCGGAGCCGAGGGGGGGGGCTTTGCCAATTCAGGGCTGGTAAACTTCGCGGGAAAAAACTACATATTGACCCCCCTTAAGCGGAACAGGGAAGAAAACCTCTCGTTCCTTAAGACCCTGATACGATCCCTGGGTTTCGGCCGTATAACCGAAACCTCCCCGGAGGATCATGACGGCAAGATCGCCTTTACCAGCCAGCTCTGCCATGTGATTGCCGCATCCCTTATCGACTGCGAGACCGACAGGGAGATCACCCGTTACGGCGGCGGCAGCTTCGAGGACCTCACCCGTATCGCCATGCTCAACGCGTCCATGTGGACGGAACTTTTTCTGGAAAATTCCGGCAGGCTCCTCTCCCGTATTTCCCGTTTTGAAAAAAGCCTGGAGGAGCTAAAAACGCTGATCGCCGAAGGAAAGGAGGAAGCGCTGAGGGAACGGCTTGCCGCCATCAGGGACCGGCGGAGCGGAATGTAGCCCCGCCGAAACATATACAGACCTCATGTACTGCGGGCCGTATTTTTTATTTTCCATGTGCCAGGTTTAAAACCACGCGGATGGCCAGGGCATCGGCGTTTACTTTTCCGTAAGGAAGCAGGCATGATAAAATAAGCCATCACAATTCTTTGGGAGGGGAAGGATGAAGGCAGTAAGCATACATGACCTGGCGCGGGTGGCAGATTATCTGGAAGGGATAAACGATCCGCGACGGACGGAATACGGGAATATCCGGCACAAACTGATAGATATTATCGTCATAGCCTTTACGGCGGCCCTGTGCGGCTATGAAGACTACGAGGAGATGGAGGAATTCGGGCGGCTGAAGCTGGATTTTTTCAAAACTTTTCTGGAATTGCCGCAGGGGATACCGGATGAATCGGCGTTTCGGCGGGTGCTGCAATGTTTAGATCCGCGGCAAGTGCAGGGAGGGCTGGAAAAGTGGTTAACGGACATAAAAGTGGTTCTTCCGGTTTTAAGGTGTACGGATTTCCATATCCAAACCGCCTAAGCGAAATAGAATATCAGTCTTGAACCTCTCTTTATTCCGAAACCCATAAGCCATTTTCTTGAATTGTTGGATTATGTTGTTTTTTGATTCAAGGACCGCATTAGTAACCTTCATCCTTACCGCATTCAGTATACCCCACAAATGAT
>JAISRD010000221.1 GCA_031273835.1 Treponema sp.
GTGTTTTATACCCTGGCAGGCTGCCCGCGCTGGAACGGCGGGGGGGGCTGGAACGGCAGGGAGGAGCTGGAAGATGCCCTGAGCTGCGCCAAGGCGGAACTGGATGAGGAGGGCGACAAGAGCCTTCCCGTTTCGGAGCGTATCTTAAAGATAGAACTGAACGATACCAACAGGCCCGATCTGTGGGGAACGGCGGGCTGCGCCCGGCAGCTCAGGGTCCACGGGGGGGGCCAAATCCCCGAATACCCGTTTTTTTCCTCCCCCGGTAAAACGCTCAAGGCCGGGTACAAGGTGCTTGTCGAAAAAACCGTAAAGCAGGTGCGGCCCTACCTTGCGGGCTTTGTCGCCTCCGGCAGGGCGATCACCGATCCCCTGCTGCGGGACATGATCCAAACCCAGGAAAAACTGGCCTGGAATTTCGGACGCAAACGGCGGACCATCTCCATGGGGCTTTACCGTATCTCCATCGTCAATTGGCCCCTTATCTACAAGGGGGTCGATCCTGACAGCGTGTCCTTTGTACCCCTCCAGTGGGATTCGCCCCTGACCCTCCGGGAGATCCTTAAACAGCATCCCAAGGGAAAGGAGTACGCCTTTATCCAGGAACACGAACCCCTCCACCCGCTGCTGACCGATTCAAAAGGCGCTGTCCTCTCCTACCCGCCTATCATCAATTCCGCGGACCTCGGGGCCGTCCGGGTAGGGGACAGGGACCTCTTCGTGGAGCTTACCGGTACGGACCAGGCTTCGGTTACCCTGGCTTCTTCCATCGTGGCCTGTGACCTGGCGGACAACGGTTTTACCATTGAGCCTGTGGAAATCGGCTATGAATACGATACCCCCTTCGGGAAAACCTGTATCACCCCCTACTATTTCCAGGAGCCGGTCTTCTGTTCCCTTGCCCGGATAGAAAAATACCTGGGCGAGAGGATCGGCGCCCCGGACTGCGTAAAGGCCCTGGCCCGTATGGGGGTAAAGGCTGAGGAAGCCGAAACCGCGGAGCGGGGCGCGGCGGGCGGACCCGTGCCGGGCGTGTGGGCCCGGCCGCCGGAATACCGGAATGATTTTCTCCACGCCGCCGACGTAATGGAGGACATCATGATGGGCCGGGGCCTTAATACCTTTAAGCCCGCCCGCCCCCGGGATTTTACCGTGGGGCGCCTTTCCCCGGTTACCCTGTTCAGCCGCAGGATCAAGGAGATCATGATAGGCCTGGGTTATCAGGAGATGATCTACAACTACTTAGGTTCCCGCAAAGATCTGGTGGAAAATATGCGGGGCGGCGGGGAGGGGATCATCCGTATTTCCAACCCCATGACGGAAAACTATGAATATGTCCGGGACAGCATAGTGGCGCCGCTCCTGCAGAGCGAATCCGTGTCGGGCCACGCGGCCTATCCCCACCGCATCTTTGAGACGGGAAAAATCGCCCGCCTTGACGGCGGGGATAATTGCGGCAGCGTTACCCGTCAATACCTGGGTTTCCTCCACGCCGGTTCCGACGCGAACTTTAACACCATCGCCGGGCAGCTACAAACCCTGTTCTACTACCTTTCGCGGGAATACGACACGGAAGAATCCGCCGACAGCCGCTTTATCCCCGGCCGGGCCGCGGCAATACGCTATGGGGATAAAAACATCGGGGTCTTCGGCGAAATACACCCGGAGGCGCTGGAAAACTGGGGGATCGCCGTACCCTGTACGGCCTGCGAATTTGACGCGGAAGCCCTGCTGTAGTCCGGAGCTTTCCCAAAACTGCAATTTTGGGCCAGGCCGGTCCTACTGGTACATTATTAAGGCCGGCCTGGGATTGAGCTGAAAGACCTCTTCCGGCTCGAGCAGGGGCTCGTCATAGCCCGCGCCGGGTATATTAAAATTGTAGAAGAGCTTGAAGCCCTTGACGGGCATATTCTTTGCCTGGGCATTGTAGCCGTAGGTACCGCGCTTAAGGGCGGGACTGCCGAAGCCGTCTGAGCAGTGAACCAGGGTAACCTGGCTGTAGCCGCTTCGCACCTTCTCCCTGTCCTGTATCATCCGCGAATCAAACTGATGTATCACCAGCATACGTTCCCCCGGCAGGCGGTGTTCCGCGAGGTAGCGGGACATTATTTCCTGGGCGGCGTTAATTTCCTCCGCGGTAACGCTTCCTATGCGGCGCATGGGTTTATCGGTACGCCATTCGGGGTCCAGGGCGAGGTGTACATTGCGGTACTGGAGATAGGGAAGCATCTCCTTAAGGGACGTGAGGGGATCGTACTTTCCTATTTGATGATCGATGAAAACCAGCATATCCTTTTCCATGGCAAAACGTATATACCTCTGCAGTTCCGCATCGTCGATGCGGCCGATTTCCCCACGGGGATGTACGGTTCCGTAGATCAGGTACAGGGCCTTGCGTATACCCCTGGCGCCGTTGGCCCTATCATATTCCGCCGCCAGACCGTCCAGCAGGACATCAAGTTCCTCCAGGGAGAAGCGGCCCAGTATTCCCATATTGGGAGAACTGGGGTGTCCGTAGAAGGCCAGAACGTCGTCATTAAGAAAGATCGGCCTTGAATTGCGGCGATACCCCGCCAGGGATTGATTTTCCAGTTTTGTGGGCGCCCAATAAGGGCGGGCCGCTTCATAGGCAATCCAGCGTTCATAGTATTCGGTAAAGTAGACCGAGGGAAAGGGGGCTTCCGGGGGAAATTCTATTTCCCCTTCGGGGGGGAGGGCGCCTATAAAAAGCAGGGGGAGGCAGAAACAAAGGGCCGTCCCTAAAACGCGGAGGGCGGTCAGGGTATTAAAACGGGGCATCCTGCTTCATGTATCGGCGTATCTATGCCCCGTATTAACCCCGCGTTGAGGATAGAAAAAAGCATAAGGACAGGGTACAATATTTAAGAGATGAACCAGGATCAGGTAAAAGATATACTCCTCTCCATAGAAGACGCTCCCGCCGAATTTTCGGTGATCTTTTCCGGTAAAAAGAGCGGCAAGGTCAACGGGCTGTACAAGGTTGAAACCAGGGAAATTATCATCCACAACCGAAATTTTCCCGGCGGCGAGGGGGGCGAAAATCTCCTGCTCTACACGGCCATTCATGAGTACGCCCATCACCTCCACGCCTGCCGGCGGGGAGGTTCCCTTTCGTGCAGGGCCCATACGATGGAATTCTGGGCGATTTTTCACGCACTGCTGGAAAGGGCCGAAGAAAAAAACCTGTACAGGAATGTGTTATACGATTCACCGGAACTAAGGGAACTGACCCAAACCATCCGGGATAAATTTCTTTCCGCCAACGGCAGTTTGGTCAAAGAACTGGGAAGGCTGCTCCTCAAGGCCTGTGAGCTTTGCGGCGCCATAGGCGGGCGCTTTGAAGACTATGTGGACAGGGTTCTGTGTATCCCCAAACTTGCCGCCCAGACGGCGATAAAGATGTACCAGTATGATTTGAACCCGGATCTGGGGGCGGATAATATGCGTTACCTCGCGGGAATACGGGACGGGGCCGGCAGGGCCGGGGCTGAAGAGGCCCTTCTGTCGGGGAAGAGTCCCGATTCGGTGAGGACAGCGGTACGCCGGAATTCCCCGGTCCTTGCCCCGGAGGAGGACCCGAAGATCAGGCTGGAACGGGAAAAACAAAGGCTGGAACGGACGATCAGCACCCTTTCCAAAAGACTTGCGGAGGTGAAGAAGGAACTCGGCGGGTTCTAAGCGCCCTCCGTACCCGCTAACCCCTGGGGCACTGGAACGGTATGTCCCCGCCGTCAAAGGGGGCCAGGGCCCTGTCCATATCACCGGCGATATCTCTGTCGACAAAGCCCTTTGCGGCCATATCGGAAAGAATCTTCATGGTATCGCGGTGGTTCCGCCCCGGATGGTAGGGCCGTTCCTCGCTGACAGCCTGGTATATGTCCAGGCAGCCCAGCAGGCGGGACTGGAAATCCAGGGCCTCCGCGGTTTTGCCGCGGTGGTAGCCTGATCCGTCAAGTTTTTCATGGTGGTTGGAGGCCCACTCGCGGATCCGTTCCATGCCGTCTATGTCCTTAAGCAGTTCCCCGGTAACCCGGACATGATCTTTGATGATGAGGAATTCCCCGTCGGTCAAAGGGCCGGGCTTTTCCAGAATTCCGACGGGGGTGGTAAGTTTGCCCACATCGTGGAGCGAGGCGGCAAGAAAAAGCTGGGCCTTAAGATCATCATCCCAGTGATACCAGTTCCCCATATACCAGGCTTTGTTGGCTATCTGGGAAGTATGACGGCGGGTAAAGGTCGATTTATAATCTATGATGCGGGACACGAACAGGGCGAATCTGACGACCATCCTGTTCTTCATGTCCCTTTCGTCGGGGGGTATCGCCTTCTCCGAGGATTCCTGTATGCGGTCGTTCCTGAGGGAGCGGAGCAGTTCCCCGTCGATAACGGCGCAGGCCGCCTCAGAGGCCCTGCGGGTAAAGTGGGCCCCAGCGTCCTTTCTAATCAGCTCCAGCAGTTCGGGGATCTTCTCCTCCGGATACGTGTCGTACCTGTGGGCAACGTCGGTGGCGTCCGCCAGGCAGATGAGTTCCGCCGCCAGGGGATACTCCCCCTCCCGTTTTCCGAAGGGCCCCCGGCCGTCGGCCCATTCATGGTGGTACAGGACAAAGCCGGAAATATCGCTGCCGTGCAATAGGGCGTCAAGATTCCGCTGTCCCAATTCACAGTGGAGTTTCATGGTGGGATCATGGGGCGCCAAACCGGCTCTTTCGGAAAGTATGTACTCCGAAAGGGCGTTGTCGTGAAACAGGGCGCAGATCGCGAAGTTTTGGCGGGTCCTGCCGTCAAGCCCAAAGTACCGGCCCAGGGCGTCCACGATGACGGCGATCCGCTTGCCGTGGTTGGTGGCGGCGCCGAGTAATTCCCCTTCGATTATATCCAGGGCCGTCCCCAGGCTCTTTATCAGTTTATCAAATCGTATAGTCATATATTTAATATACGTGGTAAAATGGGGTATGCAAACCCAGAAACGACTGGCGCTGCTGATCGCCGGTTCTTTCCTGATGGCCTTTAATATCAATACCTTTGTTCATGCGGGGGGGCTTATACCCGGCGGATTTACGGGCCTTACCCTGCTTATTCAGGAATGCGCCCGCCGTTTCGGCGGCCTTGCCATACCCTTTAGCCCCGTACTGTTTGCCCTCAACCTGGGGCCGGCCCTTATCAGTTTCCGCCATATCGGTAAAAAGTTCACCCTTTATTCCGGCCTGGTCATTTTTTTAACCGGCCTGCTGACCGATTTTATGCCCCCCATGTTCATAGAGCCGATTCAGCTCCACGACACCCTGCTTTCCGCGGTTTTCGGCGGCCTCCTCAACGCCCTGGGGGTAAGCCTCTGCCTCCATGCGGGGGCGACTTCGGGGGGCACGGATTTTATCGCCATTTTTATTTCCGAAAAATACCGGAGGGACGCGTGGAATTATATTTTTTACGGGAACTGCGCCGTCCTGGCAGCCGCCGGTTTTCTCTTTACCCTGAATATAGCCCTGTATTCGATTATCTTTCAGTTCACCGTTACTTTAGGACTCAGTTTCTTTTTCAAGGGCTATCAACAGGTAACCCTCTTTGTGATCACGTCCAAGCCCGATGAAGTGTACACGCTGATACGGGCGGAAACCAACCACGCCGCCACGGCCTTTACCGGTACGGGGCAGTATGAAAAGTCCCGGCGGACCATGCTCTATTCGGTGGTGGCGGCGAATGAAGCCCCCGGCCTTGTGGAGAAAATCAAACGGCTGGACGGGGAGGCCTTTATCAACGTGATAAAGACCGAGCAGCTTTGGGGCAGATTTTACCGGCGGCCCAAGGATTGAAACCGCGGACCGGGCGGCCTTCCCGCCGGGGATCTCCCCCGGGCAGGCGGATTCCCGGAAGGCGCGGGGTCAATGCTTCTTTTGCTTGTTTTTTTGCCGGTTTCATGCGATAGTCGGCTTATGAGCATTACGCAAACCGTTGAAGTTCCCGACAGCCACCGGCTGACGATTGAGGTGCCCCGTGAAATTCCGGCGGGGCCGGTTGTCCTCACCTTTACGCCCCAGGGGGAAGCGCGCCCGGGCCTTTCCCGGGACACCCCCGAATACCTCCGGCGCAAGGCGATGGAGGAGCAATCTATTAAATTCATCAACCGCCACGCCGAGGAACTCAACCGGGAAGCGGAGGATGTGCTTACCTACCAGATTGACCCGTTTGAACTCGTTCCCCCGGACAAAGAAGAACCATGA
>JAISRD010000113.1 GCA_031273835.1 Treponema sp.
GCGGGCAAGGGCGGCGTTAAGTTCCGCCGTTTCCGTCCGGCGGCACAGCTGGCCGTACATGGTCAGGGCGGTACTGAGCAGTTTATCCGTCCCGGCGCCGTTCGCGGCGCTGATCGGAATGATGGGGGCGTATTCCATCTGGCCGAAGAAAAAATGTATGCGGTCCTTCACGGCATTTTCCGCGTTTTTTATTTCCGGCATAAGGTCCCATTTATTCAATACCAGGATGATCCCCCTTCCCTTATCGCAGGACAGGGCGGCGATTTTTTTATCCTGATCGCTAAAGCCCTCCTGGGCGTCGATCATCAGGAAAACAAGGTCCGCCTCTTCCAGGGTTTTGATCGCCCTGTTGACCGAATAGTATTCGATGTTTTCGGCAACTTTGGACTTGCGCCTTATCCCCGCCGTATCAAGGACCCGGAACTTCCTGTTTTTATAGTTGAAATTCCCCTCCACCACATCCCTGGTGGTTCCCGGCACGGGGCTTACGATGGAAGCCGCCGAAGAAGTGAGCCTGTTGGAAAGGGTTGATTTTCCCGTATTGGGTTTTCCCAGCAGGGCCAAGGCTATGGCGTCCTCCGCCCCCCCATTGAGTTCCACGCCGGAAAAATCAAGCCGCCCGGCGATGGCCGCCTCAAGTTCGGCGATGCGGTCCCCGTGCTCGGCGGAGATCATCACCAGTTCCTCAAAGCCCGCGCTTAAAAGATTCCAGGCCTCGCTTTCCCGCCTTCCCCCTTCGGTCTTATTTACCACGGCGATAAGACGGGACCAATGGGGGCGGAGGATGCCGATAAGCTCCTCGTCTTCGGGGGTAAACTCCCCCGCCTCAAGCAAAAGGACAATGAGGGCGGCCTCTTCCACCACCTCCATGGTCCGGCCCAGCACAAGGGCGTCCAGTCCGCCGTCCCGCGTTTCAGCATCCCGTATTCCGCCGCCGGGTCCCACGCCGCCAAACCGCGGCCCGCCACGGGTTTTCCCCTCGGCGCCGGGTTTGAATCCCCCGGTATCAACGAGCCTGACAGGTTTTCCGGCGATAAAGGCCAGGGCTTCCACCGGGTCCCGGGTTACCCCCGGAGTAGGATCGGTGATTGCCCGGCGGCGGCGCAGGAGCCTGTTGAACAGGGTGGACTTACCCACATTGGGCCTGCCGACGAGGGCCACCATGGGAAGGCCCCGGTAGTTAAGGAGGGGGCTAGGATCCAAAGTGTTCCGCCATCCATGATTCCACCAGGGCGTCGACCTGCTTAAACGAGGTACAGGCCAGGGCCTTGAGCGCCAGGGCCTTACAGTCCGCCATATTTACTCCGCGGATTATGTTCTTTATCTGGGGAAGGGAGATGGCGGCCATGCTGAATTCATCCAGGCCCATTCCCAAAAGCAGGGCCGCCGCCTTGGGGTCTCCGGCAAATTCGCCGCACATGACCGCCTTAATCCCCCGGTGGTGGGCGGCGTCAATGGTCTGTTTGATAAAGCGGAGTACCGCGGGATGGGTGGGCTGGGCCAGGTAGCTTACCCTTTCGTTTCCCCTGTCCACCGCCAAAGTATACTGAACAAGATCGTTGGTCCCTATGGAAAGAAAGTCCGATTTTTCCGCCAGGATGTCCGCGGTTACCACCGCCGCGGGGATCTCGATCATCGTTCCCACTTCGATGTTATCCGAATAAGGCTGACCCTTTCTCCGGCATTCCGCCTTGGCTTCCTCAAGGACAGCCAGGGCCTGTTCCAGTTCTTCAATCCCGGAGATCATGGGAAACATGATCTTTACCGGCCCTTCCGTACTGGCCCGGAGTATTGCCCGCAGCTGGGTCTTAAACATTTCCGGCAGGGCCAGGGAAAAGCGTATGGCCCGCCATCCCAAAAGGGGGTTTATTTCATCGTTACGCGGAAGGCCGGGGAGAATTTTATCCCCCCCCACATCCACCGTTCTGATGGTTACGGGCTTCCCCTTCATCGTTTTAATGACCTGGCTGTAGGCAAGGTACTGCCGCTCTTCTTCGGCGGCCTTACCGCTCCCCATAAAAAGAAATTCTGAACGGTAAAGGCCTATCCCTTCGGCGCCGCAGCGTTCCAAATCACCGGCCTCTTCGGGCAGTTCGATATTCGCCCTCAGGACAACCCGGTGGTGATCCTTTGTTTCCGCGGGCAGCCTGCTAAGGGCGGAGAGCTTGTCAGAATCATGGGAATATTCGGCCAGTTTACGCCGGTAACGTTCCAGGGCTGTTTCGTCGGGATCGAGGATCAGCTCCCCCTTCTCTCCGTCCACAATAAGGGTATCGCCGCTGTTGATTTCCCTGACGGCGTTGGAAAGGCCCAGCACGGAAGGGATCCCAAAGGTCCTGATAAAGATCGCCGTGTGGCTGGTCCGGGAACCCAGGTCCATGACCAGGGCCTTTATCCTGGTCTTGTTCATGGTAAGTATATCGGAAAGAAGCAGATTGCGGGATACAAGAACCACATCCTCCGCCAGATTCGCCAGGGAAAAACGCTGTACCCCCAAGAGAAAGCTGATTATCCGCCGGGAAACATCGGACACGTCCGCCGCCTTTTCCCTGAGGTACGCGTCGGAGGACATAAGCAGTTTCTGGCAGAGATCCCGGGCCACCTCCCATACAATCCATTCCACATTTTCATACTTTGATTCAAGCCGGGCTTTAATCTGATAGTGAAAATCGGGGTCCTCCGCCATGAGGAGATGGGCATTGAAGATCGCCGACTGTTCAAGGTTCATTTCCCGGGAACTTTCTTTAAGGATCTGCAGATCCTCCACCGTATCTTTCACGGCATCCACAAAACGCTTTAATTCCCCTTCGACCTGTTCCTGCCCTATGGTATAACGGGGAATCTCGGAATAGTCATCTTCCTGATAGAGTAGGGCCTTGCCGATGACAATGCCGGGATAGACGGAAATGCCGGTAAAAATTTTCATGCATGGAAAAGATACCCATTAAGGGGAAAAAATTCAATTCCTTATTTACTTCGATGAAAACACCCGCCGGGCGCTACGGCGGCTTGTTCCCGGCGGAACTTGGAGGTACACTGTTCCCCGTATGGAAAAGGCCCCTAACTGCTTGAAGTGCGCCCACTTTAGGATTACCTGGGACCCCGCTTTTCCCCGGGCCTGCGAAGTATTCGGCTTTAAGGGTCAAAACATGCCCTCCGCCGAAGTGATCCGTTCCACGGGCAAACCCTGTCCCGCCTTTGTCCTCAAGAAGGGGCTCAAGTAAGGATCTTAACTATGGACATCCGCAGCCCCTATCCTAAAATTTTGCTCCGCACGGGCCCGAAACCTGCGGCGTACCAGCCGGTCGCTTAAGCCTTGGGGGGTCCCAGTATTTCGGACCAGACCATCCCCATCTGCAGGGGGCTCAGCTTTTCCTGCAGTTCCTCAAGCCGCCCCCTTCCGGGGCTGTCCCCCGGGCCGGCAAGCTCCGGGCTCCTCTGTTCCTGCTCCTGGGCCGGGACGGGCTCCGGAGGCTTATAAGCCGTTTGGGAACCCTTGGGGGCCTTCCTGGCCGGCGCTTTTTCCCCCCCGGCGGCGGGGCGTTGCGGCGGGAGGGCTTGAGTTTCCGCCGACCGCCTGGGGGGAGTCCGGGCCTGTTTGTTGAGAGCCCCGATGACGCGGAACACGATAAAAAACGCCACGGGGATAAGGATCAACAGGTTGTTGAACAGTTCCTGCAGTCTATTCATAGCGGGCTACGACGATTTTGTCCCGCCGCCTATGGAAGAACGCATATCCGTATCGGCCTGTACGTTCTTGAGCCGGTAATAATCCATCACCCCCAGGTGGCCGTTCTTGAAAGCCTCGGCGATGGCCAGGGGTATCTGGGCTTCGGCAAGCACAACCTTGGCCCGGTTTTCCTGAACCAGGGCGAGCATTTCCTGTTCCTGGGCCTGAGCTGCGGCGCGGCGTTTTTCCGCCTCCGCCTGGAAACGGCGCTTGTCCGCTTCGGCCTGATCCGCCTGAAGCTTGGCCCCTATGTTGGTTCCCACATCAATGTCGGCGATATCAATAGAAAGAATCTCGAAGGCCGTCCCCGCGTCCAGGCCCTTTTCTAAAACCGTCCGGGAAATGGTGTCGGGATTTTCCAGTACCTTCTTATAGCTTTCCGCGGAGCCGATGGTGGTTACGATCCCCTCGCCGACCCGGGCGATAATCGTTTCTTCCGTCGCGCCGCCCACGAGCCGCTCGATATTGGCCCGCACGGTAACCCGGGCCTTAACCTGAAGCTGAATGCCGTCCTTGGCCACCGCGTCAATGGTATGCTTACCCTTGGCGGGATCGGGGCAGTCAATCACCTTGGGATTAACGCTGGTCCTTACCGCCTCAAGCACATCGCGGCCCGCGAGGTCTATGGCGGCGGCCCGCTGGAAGGGCAGCGGAATATTCGCCTTATTGGCGGCCACCAGGGCCTGGCTCACCTTCCTCACATTCCCGCTGGCAAGGAAGTGGGTTTCAAGCAGATCCGAAGAAACCTCGATACCCGCCTTGGACAGCATGATCCGGGCGTCAACAATCACCCCCGGATTTACATGGCGCAGCCACATACCCACCAGGCGGCTTAAGCCCACATGGGCCCCCGAAAGCAGGGCCCTGAACCAGAGGCCGAAAAACCGGAAAAAAAGCATGAGGAAGATAATCGCCGCAACAGCTATGACGGCGATCAACGCGATAAGGGCGGCCCCGCCGCCCGGTATGTCAATCATTTATACGCTCCTTACAAAAATATTATTACCCTGTACTTTAATAACCCTGACCTGCCCGCCCGCCTCAATAAAAGTGTCGGCCTCGACCTGGAAGATGCCGCCGTCAAATTCCGCGCGGCCTATGGGGCGGAGCACCGTTACCGCTTTTCCCGACAGGCCCAGAAGGGATTGATAGTCCGATTCCACGCTGCCGTCGTCTTTCCACCCCTCCCCTTCGCTGGCGCTTTTGTCTATTTGGGTTTTCAGCGTGATTCTGTCAAAGATCCTCGTCCGCGGCCCCAGGAGGGCGATAACCGCGATCCCCGTAAGCGCCGCCACAAGGCCGACAAATACCACAAAGACGTTACGGCCGAAGAGACCCCATTCCCATTCAAAGCTGGGAATCACGAAGTCCTGCATGGAAAATACCAGCGAAGCGGCGATAAGTATGATGCCCAGGATTCCCACAACGCCGAAGCCGGGGAGCACAAAGATCTCCACCGCCAAAAAACCCAATCCCAGAATAAAGAGTACCAGTTCCAGGGAACCGACCCTGCCCAGGAGGAAACTGGAACCGAAGACCAGGAGAAAACTTACCACCGCCGCCGTTCCGGGTATGCCGAAACCGGGGCTCTGCATCTCCAGAAAGACCATGATAAGGCCGATGAGGATCAGCACCCCCTGTACCGGGGCGGATACGAGGAACGCGATAACCGAATCCGACGGGCTGGGGGAACTTTCCTCCAGGACCCCCCCGGCGCCCAAAAGGGTGATCAGATCCTCCCGTTCGTCCGCGAGGCCCCGGATAAGGCCGTAACGGAGGGCCTCCCCGGCGGTTAAAGAGAGCAGTTTTCCCGCCGGGGAAATAAGCGCCCCCCGCTCCGCCCTGGGGGCCGCGGGGTTCCGCTCCGCCTCGGACTCGGCCCTTTCAAGTTCGGCCAGGGTCATCACCTTCGTTTCTTCCCCCAGCTTTACTTCCCAGAGCTCCACGTCGTAGTCCACCATGGCCAGGGCTATCCCTGTGGGATGGCCGTTTCTTTCCGCTAGGGCGGCAATTTGGGACCTCACGGCGGCCACGGTCTTTTCGCCGGTACCCTCCGTCTGCCCGTCGGCCCCTAAGGTTACGGGCGCCGCCGCCCCCATGGAGGTGCCGGCGGCCATGTATATTTCGGAACAGGAAAGGGCGATGAGGGCCCCGGCGGACCAGCTGACCCCCATGGAGGATTCGCTGTTCCGCACCCAGGCCACGGTTTGGGCCTTTTTAAGGGACATGATAAACGAGGTTATCTGCAGCGCCGAATCCACCCGGCCGCCGAAGGTATCTATTTCAAAGACGATATAAGCGGCCCCGGCATCCAGGGCCCTCCGGGCCTCCCGGCGGACAAAGGTAACTAAAGAGGGCTCTATGTCCCCCTGTATGGGGATGATCCAGGCCATGCCCGGCTTTCCGCCGGAAGAAGCCGGGACGCCCTGGGGGGGTTCTTCGGCGAAAAGAAAAGCGGAAAGTATAAACAGGATCAGGAGCAGGGGGGGAATTTTCATACAAGTACAGTATAGGGGGAAAGAGCGTCCTTTACTAGTCCCCGCGTTCCACTGTCAGCATGTTTCCAGTATAGCGGTGGTTTTTAGCAACTTCAAGGGAACGGCAAGGGGGGAAAGGAACCACAGACGGGGAAAAGAAATTTAACCGGCGGAAAGCACGAAAAAGGAGGGCCCTAGCCTGCCCGCCTTTTTTATGGCTCTTCAATAACATGTATGAAAAGGATTTTGTAAGAATATAGCAAAAAGCACGCTGTTTCCGCTACTATATTGGTAGTTTAAGCCATAAAAGCGGAGGATACAGCGTGCAACTAAG
>JAISRD010000140.1 GCA_031273835.1 Treponema sp.
AACAGGGCGCGCCGTCCCCCAGACAGGGCCCGGCCAGGACTTGAAGCGAGGGCAGGGCTATGGCGGGGGTCCCCGCAAAGAGAATACGCAGGGACATTAGCCGGCCTGTTTTTGTTTTTCCAGTTTTGCAAGGAATTTTTGCCGGGCCGTTTCATTAAGCCGGTCCATAAAGAGTATGCCCTCAAGATGATCGTATTCATGCTGAATTACCCTGGACAGAACCCCCGCGGCTTCCAGGGTAAAGGCCCTGCCCCTTTCATTCCAGGCCTGGACTTTAATTTTTTCGGGCCGGACCACGTCGGCCCAAAGCCCCGGCACGGAAAGACAGCCCTCTTCAAACTTAACCTGTTCCTGGCTGGTCCAAATTATGGAAGGATTGATAAACACCCGGTCCTGATCCCGCTCGGCATGGGTCACAAATATACGCTGTAAAAGCCCCACCTGGGGCCCGGCAAGGCCCACCCCCCTGTCTTTATGCATGGTTTCAAACATCTCCGCCAGGGTTCTCCGCAGTTCGTCGTTAATGTCCTTAACCGGCTTTGCCTTTTGCCGTAATACGCGATCCTGCTCCGAATCACAGGAATTCTCAAAGGTCAGTACCCGCATATCCCCATACTAGCGCAAAAGGCTCTTTCGGGCAAGAAAGGATTAGCCGTACCCCGCCGGGCGGTTCGGGCCCCCGGCTTTACCCGTAGGCGACGCTGCCGTAACAGACGCAGCCGGCATCATGGGGAATGGCCCCCGCTTCGTTCTGGAGGAAGCGGGGACCGTATCCCTCCATGAGCCCGCTTTCCAGCAGCGCCGCCGCCGGGGCGGCGCCGCAGGCGCTGATACCGCCGTTAAAGATCCCGTTCTTGAGGGCGGGGAGATCCCCTTCGGCCAGGAGCCTTAAAAACAATTCCGCCTGCTTCCGGGCCTCCGTTTCGGCGGGGGCGTTTGACAGGCAGGAAGAAATGACAAACAGGGTTGAGCCGCTTCTGTCCTGAAATACCACCCGCAAAGCCCCGGCGAGGGCCCTGATCCGGTTCCGCGAGGGAAACCCCATCAGGATGGGAACAATGGCGGCGTCGGGAAAATAGTATTTTACAAAGGGAAGCAGCACCTCAAGGGAATGTTCCCGCAGATGGGGCGCGTCGTCTATTTCAATGATGGTACTGCAGGAACTTAATTCTTCGCCGGTCCTGGCGTCCACCGGGATTCTTCCCAGGGGGGTCTCGAAGGAATCGGAATTGGACAACAATATCCCCCTCCTGCCGCCGCCGTGGAGGACCCCGAGCAGCACCACCCTGAGGGGATTCCGCCCGCGGCAGGCCCTAAAGGCCGCGGCGGCGGCCCCGCCGCAATGGGCCCAGGCGCCGTGGGGGGCTATGACCGCCCGGGCCTTTTCCCGGCTGTGCGGGGAAAAGCCGTCGGAAATTCCGCCGGTCCGCTGTTTCCCCCAGGGGACTCCGGGGCGCTCCCCCCCGGTTCCGCCGCTGCCGTCGGCGTCTTCGCCACTCTCGAAGGACCTGATGAGTTCCTCCAGAGTTTCAGGATCCTCGGGGTAGTAGATACCCGATAAAACGGGATAGCGGATCAGCCTGTCTTTGTTGTATTCGTTTGACACCGGGAAGTTCCGCATCCTCTAAGTTTAACGGGGCAGCTTTAACAGTTCAAGTTTTTTCAAGATTTTCTGATCCAGCGTGACGGAAAGGTTCTTTTCCCCGGAGGGGATCACCAGTCCCGCGGGGCCGCCCCTGCGCAGGTATTTTACCTGGGTGTAGTAAACATCCCGTCGTTAAAACAAAGGCCCCGCCGGGCGTTTTTTCCGCCCCTTTTCTTCGGACGGAGGTTTTCGCGGGGGGAACACCTTAGCCCGCGGTGGAACGTTCTATATCGGCCCGGTTTATGGTAAGCCTGCCGTCGTTTTTCTTGGTAGCGAGCTTCTTGAAATACTGAAAATACTGTTTGTCCATAACGGCGATATGGGTAAGTATCCAATCTTTTAGAAACCGGGTAAAAGAGGCAAGAATGAATTTTTTACCATCCTCAAAATCCTTTACCTGCTGTACCACGGTAAGAACGAAGCGGTCATGTTCGCGTTTATGTTCCATATAGCCGGGAAATTTCGTGCTTAACATGATCTTTTCTTCCGTGGCAAAATGAACCTTTACGTACTTAACGGCGCCGTCAATGATCGACTTAAAATAAGCCTCCTCGGCCTCTTCATCGCCGATACAATGGTTGAATAGATCATTGGTCAGCTTGAGCAATTCCTTATGCTGATCATCTATAAGCTTAATCCCCACCGAAAAGGTAGAAGACCAGGCCACTAATTCCATTTGATCCATAACATCCGCCCTTTTAGCATAGATCAGCATACCCCGCTTGCCGGAATTATGCAACACTAAACTTTACAAATCGCGCCCTTATTGCGGAAGTTCCGGCAGATTATCCGAAAGCCCGCCGGCGGCGGGGATCTGTTCTTCCCAATCGGAGGGTTCCAAAACATCCCGGTCTATGCGCATAAAGATCTGCGGTTCGTAATCCGGCTGGGGGCGCAGAATATTCTGGACGTTGATATAGGCTAAATTTATGCCGGGACCGTAGAGGTCCCTGAAGGGCCGCATGCGGGACATGGTATCCGGGTTACGGGTTAGTACATCCCAGGCGCGGATCGACTCGGCAAAAAGTCCCAGGGCCCTGCCCCGGTAGCCGGTATTACCGCTGATCCGGGTGAGGGCCTCCAGGGTTACCCCCAGGTTATTCTCCGCCGTCATGATACGCTCCGCCAGTTCCATTTCCTCGGGGCGGCTTCCGGGCATAATGCTGGGGAACTGCACCCGCTCGGCGTCGAGTATATCCATGAGCCGGGTATAGTAAGACTGGGCGGCATAGTAGCTGCCCCGCAGATAGGAAACATTACCCAGGGCGTAAAGGAGCCGCTTGTTGTTAGGCATGGTTCCGGATACGGCGAAAAAACGCTGCAGCGCGCTTTCCCATTGGCCCAGCTGGTAATAGGCCGCCCCGATGCGGTACTGAATTTCAGGCGGCGACCAGCCGTTCCGCTCACCCTCAAGGTATAAATTAAGGGCCGCTTCCATATCTCCGTTTTTGACAAAGTACTCAAGATCCCCAAGGCCCGTATAAAGCCGTCCAAATTCCCTGCGGGGATTAAGTACACGCCGGGCCAGGGCGTCTTCGTAGAGTCCTATGCCCTTAACGAGTTCTTCTTCGGCGGGAAAAAATTCACGGGCCCTGATCAGAACCTCCGCATAACTCCGGTGGGTGTCTATGCGGTAGGCCGCCCGCTTGGAATTTTCCTCAGGAGAGGCGGCAAAGACCTGAACGGCCTTTTCCAGGGTAAGCCGTTCTTCCTGTGCGGAGCCGTAACGGTTATAGTACCGGGCAAGGTGGTAGTATGATTCGGGGTAGCTTCCGTCTTCTTTGATGGCCCGCAGCAGAACGTCCCGTATGCCCTCTATTTTGTCGGTATATTCATCGGGCACCCCCTGTACTTCCTCAAAGCGCTTGTCTAATAAATAGCCCCCAAGCTCGGCCAAGGTGGGAACGCCGATCCTGCGCTTTTTTTGATTCCCCATAAAGTAAGCCTGCAGGGGCAGGACCTGGGCAAGCTTGTCGGTTCTTATAAAATACTTGAGCATTCCCTCAAGAAAGGGATCCTGCCGGCCGTATTTTTCCATGAGCCTTGCATAGGCCGCACGGGCTTCCTCATAGCGGGAAGGATCGGTTTCACCCCAGGCAAGGTTGTTTTCCGCCAGGGCAATGAGCCCTTCACGGTCGTTCACCGACCAGTCAAGAATATTGGTCCTGATTATGCGGTCCGCCTTCTCATAGTTCTTAAGGTAATTGGTTTCCATGGATGCATAATCAAGGGCGCCCTTTTTATCACGGGGATAGACCCGGAGCAGTTCATCGTATTTTTGTTCCGCATAGATGTACTGCCGCTGATCCCTGAATCCTTCCGCATAGGTATAGAACCACTTTTTGACCCGCCTTACCTCAAAGGCCGCGAGGAACCGTTCATTTGCCCTGACATATTCTCCGGCCTTAAGTCTTTCGTACCCGTCCTTGTAAATCCCGTCGGCCCTGGCGGGAATATAAATAAAACGGTAAGCCAGGTAAGAGAGGGCCAGTACCGCCAGGGTAAGGACCCCCGCTATCCTCAGTATCGGGAGGAAACTGTGGACAAAGATATAACCAAAGCTGCTTTTTTCCGCCTCAAAATCCGCCCCGGTCTGTTTTGCGCTGCCCCTGGGGACGCTGATGGTCCTGCCCAGGATCTTTCCCGCCAGAAGGGCCGCTTCCCTGGCGGGGGCTCCCCGGACGAGGAGCTTTACCATCGCCGACATTAGATCCGGCGCCACGGCCTGTTCCGCGATAAGTTCCTCGCAGGCTATACGGAGGTTTAAGGGATAGTCCGAAAGGGTATCCTGAAGACGCATGAAATCCTCTTCGCTGAGCTGGATCTCCTCAACTTCTCCGGCGCTTTCCTCCGCGGCCTTGCGGGACGCCGGTCCCGCGCCGGGGGACACAAAGGCGTCGTCAAATCCCTCAAGGGAAAAATTTTCCGCCCCGAAAATATCGGCGGCGCCTTCCTCCGCGGGTGCGTTAAGATCCGGTTCTTCCCCGGGAAAATTGAAGGACCCAAAACCGTCGTCCCCTTCCCCCAATGAAGGAAAAACTTCAGAAGTAAGATCCCCGGGTACAGGCAGGTCCTCTCCGGAAAGGTCTGTCTCCCCTTCCGGGGCCGTTTCGCCCGGCCCGCCAAAATCAGGGACCGCTTCCGCATCAAGATCGGGAAATGAAAAATCACCGCTTAAATCCGCCCCGCCGGAGCCGGGCGTTTCAAAGCCGCCGCCCAAGTCGAGGCTTTCGCCGTCAGAGGAAAAGCTTTCCCCGTCGGGGGTAGACCCTTCGCCGCCGAAGGAGGGGGTCTCAAAGTCGTCCCCTAAACCAAGGCTTTCTTCACCGGGCAGCTCAAAATCACCGCCCAAGTCGAGGCTTTCCCCGTCAGGGGAAAAGCTTTCCCCGTCGGGAGTAAGCTCTTCACCGCCGGAGGGGGGGGGCGCAAAGTCATCCCCTGGACCAGGGCTTTCTTCACCGGGCAGCTCAAAATCGCCGCCTAAGTCGAGGCTTTCGCCCTCAGGGGAAAAGCCCTCCCCCTCAGGGGCAAGCCCTTCGCCGCCGGAGGGGGGAATCTCAGAATCATCCCCTAAACCAAGATCCTCCGGGCCGCCGAAATCCGTATCCGCTTCAAAAACACCGCTTCCCGGTTCGGGTCCGGTTTCCGCCCCGGTTTCCGCGGGAAGCCCCCCCGATTCAATATCGCCGGCAAATCCGCTGAGCAGGTCCTCCGGCAGATCCGGCAGGGTGTTTTCATCCTCCGGCCCCGTATCCCCCGGCAAAGCTTCGTTAAAATCACCCATGTCAAAATCGGGTAAATCAAAATCACCGCCCAAACCGGGGCTTTCACCGCCGGCCGCTCCAGGAAGCCCCTCCTCCGCAGCGGGGCTTTCAAACGGGTCCGGTCCGTCTTCCGGCGGCGGAGGCATATCCCCCAAAAGATCGCCGAAGCCAAAATCGTCTCCCAGATCGCCCATGCCGGGGAGATCCGAAAGATCCGGGACGCCTGAAAAATCGGCGGGACCTTCCGCGGGAAACCCGGAGGCTGAACGGGGGGAGGGGGCGAGTATGTCGGCGAGAACTTCGCCGCCGGAGGGGGCGCCGGCGCCGAGTCCTTCGGGAAAGGGAGCGGGGGGTTCATTATCGGGCAGGGGGATATTGTCGGGGAAGATGTGCCGATCTGCCAGGATCAGCGCTTCATCTCCCACATCCTTAAACGAGGATCTAAACTCTTCCAGCTGCTGCAACGACGGCATAATTAAGATATTGAAGCATTAACCGATATTAGTAAAGAACAATGAAAAAGTTCATCATCGTAACGCTTCTTACGGCTATTATCGGCAGTATTGAAGCGGCGGATACAGGGTCGGATCAATTTATCGATCATTTATTGAGTCTTGACGCGCCGGGAAGGCCTGAAATTTTTGAGGACACGGTGATCTTTACCGCCCCCTCCTCGTACCGCCGGGTGGGTATAGCCTTTGCCCATGAAGGTTTTGGAAAGGTATACTGGTTCAGAAAACTCATGGTTCCCAATGAGAACACCTCCCCCTGGATCAAGGATAAACCGCCTAAGGATATGTACGTTGATTCGGGCATACTCTTCCATGTATTTACCATCCCCGAGGATCTTTCCGGCGAACTGGAATACCGGCTGATTATTGACGGCCTCTGGGTCCAGGACCCCCTTAACCCCCTTTCCCGCAGGGACGGGGCTTCGGGCATAGCCCGCTCCGTGGTGGTCCTGCCCCGGATCAAGCGCCCCGATTCCCCCAACCGCGGCCCTGTGGGGGCCCTCACCTTTACCTTCTACGCCGAAAGCGGCGAAACCGTTACCGTGGCGGGGTCCTTTAATAACTGGGATCCCTTTATGTACGAACTGCAGGAACTGAGCCCCGGACGCTATACCCTCTCCCTGCCCCTGCCTCCGGGTACCTACCAATACGCCTTCTTTTACCGGGGCGAACGGCGGCTAGATATGAACAATCCCCGCAGGGTTTATACCAGAGAGGGTAAGGCGGCCAATGAAGCGTCGGTAGAGTAAGGCGGGGAGGGCGTGCTACCATAAACCATGAATACGGCTGAACGCATGGCGGAACTGGCCCTGCAGATCGGCGTTATCCTCTTTGCGGTACGGCTGGGGGGGCGGCTGGTCAAAAAAGCGGGCATCCCTTCCGTGTTGGGGGAACTCCTTGCGGGGGTGATTATCGGCCCCTTTGCCTTGGGGGGCCTGGCCTTTCCCGGTTTCCCCGGGGGACTCTTTCCCCTGCATGAAGGGTCCAATCTTCCGGTAAGTATAGAACTCTACGCCTTTGCCGCCCTTGCTTCGGTGATACTTCTCTTTGTTTCGGGGCTGGAGACGGATCTTTCCCTGTTTCTCCGTTATTCCGTATCGGGGGGCGTCATCGGCCTTGGAGGGGTGGTCTTTTCCTTTGCCCTGGGGGCCCTTACGGCCATGGTTCTGCTCAAGGCCCCCCTGGCGGATCCCCGCTGTCTCTTTATGGGCCTCCTGGCCACGCCGACCTCGGTGGGGATCACCGCCCGTATCCTTTCGGACAAAAAAAAGATGGATTCCCCCGAGGGGGTTACCATACTGGCCGCGGCGGTCTTTGACGATGTGCTGGGCATAATCGCCCTGGCCCTTATCATCGGCGCCGTGGGGGTTATTGCCGGGGGCGGGGAGCTTAACCCGGCAGCCCTGCTGGGTATGGGGGGCAGGACCTTCGGTATTTGGCTGGGCTTTACCGCCCTGGGGCTGGTTTTTTCCGCCCGGCTTGCCCGTTTCCTCAAACTATTCAAACACAGTTACGATTTTTCGATACTTGCCCTGGGGATAGCCCTTATCCTGGCGGGAATTTTTGAAAAACAGGGCCTGGCAATGATCATAGGGGCCTATGTGGCGGGGCTTTCCCTTTCCAAAACCGATATAGCCCTGGTTATCGAAGAAAAGATACGGGGGCTCCGTGATTTTTTTGTGCCCCTCTTTTTCGCCGTCATGGGGATGATGGTGAACATACGGGAAATCGTCTCCCCGCCGGTGCTGTTCTTCGGGGCGGCTTACACCGTTACGGGGATCGTCTCCAAGGTGGCCGGCTGCGGGGGCCTGGCCCTGCTGATGGGCTTTAACCACTGGGTCCGTGGTTCGAACCCGCGCGGGGGAGCTTGAGGCCGTCCGAAAGGACGGCTTTTTTATTGCTTTTTATGCTTCATTTTGTTTCATAATTCCTTGCTACATAATGAATTAGCAAGGCTTAAAATAGCGCGAAACTCCCATTTTCCAGTAGGAGGGGCATAATTCATTTTTTTGTATCTTGTGTCTTTTTTCACTTTGTTTTATCACTTTTTGTAGGCAATATGTAGGCGGTATGTAGGCAGAAAAAATTGCTATGAGGCGATTCTATGGGCGTGAATATAAGGGTAAACCGGGGAAAATTGTATCTGGATATTTTTCACAACGGACGGCGGAAATGGGAATCCCTGGGGCTTACCTTGCCGTCCGATAAAACGCAACGGGCGGATATTATGCGGCTTGCCGAGGTATGCAAGTCAAAGCGGGAAGCTCAAATATTATCCGGTGAATGGGGAATGGTTGATCCCGTGGGCGGCAAACAGACCCTTATTGAATACATGAACGGCATAGCTACGAACCGGGGGCAGAATGATTTTACCCATAAGGCCGTTAAACACCTTGAATTGTTTCCCGGCGGCAATATCTCCCTTGGCGGCGTAACGGAAAAATGGCTGGAGGATTTTCAGGAATATCTGCTTAAAGAAACCGATCTTTCAAAAAAGACTATCGCGCATTATTCCGGGGCTGTCCGCTACGCATTGCGCAAAGCGGCACGGGATCGCATTATTCCGCGCAATCCGGCGGTAGGCGTGAAAGGGGTATCCGTACCCGAAAGCGATAAAATATACCTGACAGCCCCTGAGGTTCAGGCCCTTGCAAATGTGCCGATTAACGGGGAACTGGGGGCCGAAATAAAGCAGGCTTTTTTGTTTGGCTGCTATACCGGGCTTCGCATATCCGATCTGAAAACGCTTGCCTGGGGGGATATACAGCGCGACCCGCCGCAGATAAACAAGCAGCAGGAAAAAACAAAGCGCAAGGCGTTTGTCCCGCTCCATGCCGTAGCTTGGGGAATAATTGATGACAAGCGGCTGCACGGTTACAAAGACCCGGTATTTCCCGCTCTTTCAAAATCAAAAACCAATACGAATGAATACCTTAAGCGGTGGGCAAAGAAGGCCGGAATTGAAAAGAATATCGGCTGGCATACCGCCCGGCACACTTTCGCGGTCCTTTCCCTTGAATCCGGGGCCGAGATTTACATGCTTTCAAAGCTGCTGGGCCATACGGATGTAAAGACAACGCAGGTATACGCAAACGCTACCGACAAAATGAAGCGGGAAGCGGTTAACGCTTTACCGGCTATTACGATAGCGAACAATGGGGGTGATAAATGACCAAGACAGGAGAAAAAGAGCTTCTCTATCTCCGCTTGCTTCCGGCAGATGAACTGGCAGATCAAATTCGTTGCTTGCCATATACGTTAGTTGAAACAATAATTGCAACAGCATTAGAAGACGAAGATATGATGTTTGATTTATTAACCGATACAATAGGCGTATTAAAAAATAATATGCACTTGCCTATTTCAAAAAGAGCCTTGAGAAAATTATTAAAAGTATGTCAGGTATTAGGTTGTGTAGGCTATATTGATTTTGGTGATTGGGAAGCCATAAGAAGCGAAGAAAACACGGAGGCAAACTTTGAACCGCCAAAAATCATCAAAGATTTAATTGATGCCGGACAATTGGAGAAAGAGCAAATAAAATCGGAACACGCAAAAAAACAAAAAGTATTATAAATCCCTTATAAACCATTTTATGGGGGAGCAAAATGAACGAAAGAGAAAATCCGCTAAACGTCCAACAGGCCGCCGCATTCCTAGGCTTGAAACCAAGC
>JAISRD010000153.1 GCA_031273835.1 Treponema sp.
TTTTTGAGTATTTGGGGAAAAACCGAAAGGGAACGGCCCGGCTCCGGATCGCGGTAGGTGGCCAGGGAGAAAATTCCCTCCAGGCTGTCGGAGGAGGCAAAGGCCCCGTAGGCGCCTCCGCTCATCCTGATCGATTCCCAAAGGGCGCCGGTGGAAAGTTCGTGGGCAAGCACCAGTTCCGCCGCCTGTTCCCGTGTCCCGTAGCGGGAGGAGGGGAGGGAAAGGGCGGCGTATCCTACCTGCAGGGAAGGGGAGGAGTATACTTCGCCGGCCGCGGCGTTTCCCGGTTTTCCCGCTGCGCCCGGCGCGTCCGTCAGGGCAAAGAAAGCTTCCGCCCCCCGGCAGGGTGGATTGGCGGGCCGGGGGGGGCCGAAGGGGCGGAAGCTCTCCACCGCCTTGAGGGCCCCCTTGAGGGCTTCTTCCGAGCCGCTTAAATTGATATAGAGTCCCGCCCGGGACGCCAGGGTATCCCGCAGGGAAACCATGCGTTCCCCCAGTTCGGAACTATCCAGGGCGGCAAGCCTGTGGGAAAAGGCGATTTGTCCCAGGCCGTTCCATATTTCGTCCACCGCCCTGGACCGGGAAAAGAACCTTCCCGCGCGGCCCAGGGCGTAGTTGTGCCCCAGGGGGGCAAGGCTCGCGTCGCCGTCGTTTTTCATTTCCAGCGCCAAATCCCGGAGCCTGCGGAGGTCGGAAAAATCCGCCCCGGTGATAAGCCTCAGCGCCAGGTCCAGGGCTTGGGGGAATTTTTCATCCAGCGCCTTGATCCGGTAGATTATCCAGTCCCTTCCGGTCAATTCCGGCCCGGCCCGGAGGGGGTCCCGCTCCTCCGGGACCGGGGCGGCGCTGCCCGTTTCAAGCAGGGCGTGGAAACCCCCGGCCGTCCGGGCGAGAAGGCCCGATACTTCGCCGTAGTCCATGCCGGGGAGCCCCATGGAAACCACGGCATTGGCAAAGAAGGGAAGCCAGGGGTAATCTTCGGGGGTAAGTACGTCAACCGGAAAGGCAAGGTCGGCGTAACTTATCCCGTTGGTAAACAGGGGATGGACAAGACAGGGGAGGCCTGAACTTTCCCGTATTTCCCTGGGGGTCGTTTCCCGGTCGGGCTTCAGATCCCCCCGGGAAAGATGGGGTATGCTTGCCAGAGCCTCGGGCCTTTCAGGCTCCGCCTGGAGCCGGGCCAGTTCCGCGGCGTCCCTTTTTAAGCCCTCCTTTTCCGCTCCGCTCATGGCGGCGGTCTTTTCGGCCAGCTTTTCCGCCTGTTCCGCCTCCTTCTTTTCCAGATAATCCTTTTCGGGCTCTATGCTTACCAGAGCCCGGTGGGGGTTATCAAGCAGCCGCTCTTTTATGAGGGACTCAAAGTAGGCCCCGTCCGCCGCGAGGCGGCGCTTGATTTCGTTAAAGCCCGGGAGAAAGAGCAGGGACTCCCAGGGTTTTGCCCCGTGGAGCCATCCCCGCAGGGAGCGGCGGAGCCATACCAGCGAATAGGGCCCGTGGGAACGTTTTATCTCCCGGTGGGAAAATTCAATGGAAAGCAGGGCCGCGTCTATTTCTTCCCCGGGTATCCCCTCTTTGACCAGCCGTTCCAGTTCGCCCAGGATCAGGGCCTCGATTTTTTCATTCCGATCCTTTCCCCTGCCGTTGACCCCCCGCAGTCCCGCGCAGAACACCGGTTCCCGCAGTTCCCCCTCAAGACCGGAGGATGGGGAGATATCTTCCCCCAGGCCGGCTTCGATCAGGGTCCGGGTCAGGGGGGAGCCGTCGTGCCCCAGGAGAATTTCCGCGAGGCACCCGAGGGCCATTATTTCCACCGCGCCGGATGCCGGGCAAAGCCAGGAAAGGAAGACCTGGGGTTTTTGTTCTTCGCCGGGACAGGGGATGCGGAAGCTCCGGGGGGAGTTCCAGCGTTCCGGTGAAAGCGGTAAGTTTCCGGGTGAAGGCAGCGAAGCTTCAGGCGGAAGCTGCAAAGCCTGGGAGCCCCGCCCGGTAAGGCTCCGCCCGCCCGCGGGAAGCCCCGCCAGCACGGTATCGTTGAGAAAGGCAAGCTGTTTTTCCGTGGGGATATTTCCCGCCAGGAAGATACGGCAGTTCCCCGGCGTATAGGCCTTCCGGTGAAACCGGACCAGATCCTCCCAGGAAAGATCGGGAATACATTCGGGATCGCCCCCTGACTCAAAGGCATAGGGCGTGCCGGGCATGACCGCCTTTACCGACCAAAGGCCGGCGTAGCTGTCCATGGAGGAATAGGCCCCCTTCATTTCATTGTACACCACCCCGGTATGGTTAAATTCGGCCCCGCCGGACCCGGCCTTCGCCGCGCTCTCCAGCCGGTGCCCTTCCTGCATAAAGGTCCAACGGCTTAACAGGGGCCGGAATACCGCGTCGCCGTAGACCGCCATAAGGTTGAAGTAATCCTTTTCGTTTACCGAGCTTGCGGGGTAAACGGTCTTGTCGGGAAAGGTCCACGCGTTGAGAAAGGTCTGGAGGCTGCCCTGGGCGAGGACAAGGAAGGCGTCCTTGAGGGGATACTTTTCCGATCCGCAGAGTACCGAATGTTCCAGTATGTGGGAGGCCCCCCGGGAATCCTCCGGGGGGGTGGCAAAGGCAAAGGCAAAAAGATTTTCCCGGTCGTCATTGAGAATATGAAAAAGTTCGGCCCCGCTTGAATGCCGCGCCCAAATGCCCGCCGCCTTTAATTCCGCAAGTTCCACCACATCGAGAATTTCAAAGCCCGCCGTTAAATCACCCTGTTTCATATAAGTCCTCTTATTTCTGTACTAAAGGTATTTTTAGTATGATGATAGATCACCTGACCACATCGTCGTCGCTTAACATCAATATGCGCCCTTCTTCCCGGCTCTGCCTGAACCAGGAGAGGAAATTCCCCGCCGCCTCGCCGGCTTCTTTTTTCGGCACGGGGCCCATAATTTCCTCGTCCTCAAGCAGTTCCGCTCTCCTGCCCTGGGAAAGGTTGCCCAGTATCTTTTCCCGGAATGCCGCGGAACGGCCCTTTAAGAGGAGCAGGATCTCCCGGTTTTCCATGGAGGCGAGTTTTTTCTGGACAGGAAGATCCGCCGCGTAAATCAGATCCTCCAGGGTATAAATTTTTTCCTTGATGGTTTTGCTCAAATCCGGGTCCTGCTCCTCAAGTTCGCCGAGCAGGTGATCCCCGAAGGAGACCCCGGAGGATTTGAGGATCGCCGCCAGGGCGCCTATGCCGTCAAAGGCGGAAGTATCCCCGTCGGCGCTCCCGACATGCCGGGCCTTTTCCCGCAGGGCCCCGGCCATCCTTTCCAACACCTCGGGGGACGTTTGCGTCTGCCTGGCGATACGTTTGACAATTTCAAGTTTTCTGTCCCCGGCGCTGCGGGCAATCGCCGCCGCGGCGAGTTTTGGGGGAAGCCGTGAAAAAACCAGGGCCGCCGCGGCGGGGCTTTCCTCCTTAAAGAGCAGGGCAAGCTGTTCCCCGGAAAAATCCTCAAGAAAGGCAAAGGGCTTGGCCCTGGCTTCGGGGGCCGCCCTGACAAGCAGCTCTTCCCCCTTTTCGGGCCCGTAGGCGGCGTGGAGGATGCGCCGGGCCGCCTCAACGCCCCCCCGGGAAGTTCCGGCATAAAGAACGGCGGGCATCGAGAGGAGGGAGCCGAATTCCTCAAGGATCGCTTCCCCCTCATCGGCGGTGATTCCCCTTATGGAGGCGATTTCCCCGGAAAGGGCCGAAACCTGTTCCGGCTCCAGCCTTGAAAGGATCTCCGCCGCCCTTTCGCTTCCGATGAGGATGAGAAATTTGGCGGTTCTGCGGATTTTGGAATCGGCGCCTTTTTTACGGTCCCCTCCCGGGCCGGTCTTGATCAAGCCCGCTTCCCCGTTTGAAGGACCCTCCTTGGGGACCCTTCCCGGCCCCCCGGTCCGGCTTTTTTCCACTGCCATGGGATACATCATACGAAAAAAGAGAGGGTTTCGCAATGAGCGCCGCCTCAAAACCATTCTTGAGCTTTTATCATAGGAGCTTGAGCTTTTGTGATAGAAACTTTAGCTTTTGAGCAGTAACCGGAGCGGATATTTCCAGGGGCCGTTCCATAACAAAACATCTATAACAAAACAAGCTTGACAGAACTATCCAGGGGATATAAAGTATCTGTTAGTGTTTCCTAACTTATTTCGGTGGAAATACCGGCAGGGGAGAGACCTATGTTTAAGAAGTATTTGGAGAACGCCCGTAAGCCGCAGGGGTTCGGCGGCCGGATTTTTATTGCGGCCATGAACCTGGGGCATACCCCGATTTCCCGGTGGGGGCTGAAGCAGCTTGCCATCAGGCCGGGGGATGTCATTTTGGAAGTCAGGCGGGTGCTGAAACCGGGGGGGCTCCTCTTTATCTGCAACGAGATGAACAAGCCGGAAACGGGCGAAGCCCCCTATCAATACTGGATCAAAACACTGGACCTGAAAACCTACAGGGCCTCGGATTTTAGGGAGCGCCTCACCGAAGCGGGGTTTATCGATATAGATATCGTAAGCGAGGGGAAATACAGGGTATGCGTCAGCGCCCGGGCGAAAAAGGCATGAAGCATGAAGAGAACTAACTGTGGACGGATGTACGGATAAACATCCCCTGCGCAGCCCATAAGTTTTTTTAAGGAGGGAAGGCAGATGAAAAAAACAAACCCCGCGCCGGACGCCGCGTCCCATAAAACTCACCAACCGAAGGTTGGAATGGCCCGGCTCTGGGAACTGGCCCTGCGGAAGAAGTTCCTCGTTATCACCTCCTGTACGCTGTCGGTGCTGAGCGTGGCCCTTTCCTTTACCCCCTTTATCGCCGTGTACTACCTTATCCGGGAACTGGTGGGCAGTTTCGCCGCTCCGGGGGGCCCCGACGGGGCCTACATGATACGGCTGGGCTGGATTGCCTGCGGCGGGGCGGCGGCGGCGATTTTCCTCAACTTTATCGCCCTTATGTGTTCCCACGTGGCGGCCTTTACCACCCTCTACGCTCTCAAGCTGGACTTTACCCGGCATATCGCCGCCCTGCCCCTGGGCTTCCACACCGAAAATTCCACCGGGAAGC
>JAISRD010000253.1 GCA_031273835.1 Treponema sp.
CCGCCGTCCCCTGACCGGAACATTCCCAGCCCCCGGAGTGTTACCCCCAAAGGCCCGGGGCCCTGTCCCGGCCCTCATCAATACGCTTCTCTCGAAACGGCCGCCTGTTACCTGAACAGCCAGCCCTTCCTCGGCTTTCTTTCTCTCCCCTTCCCTAGTGCCCCCAAAGAGGGCTTGTTGCCAAAGATCACGGAATGATGCTAATACATCATTCTACACAGAAACCTTTCAGGTTTCTGCCCGGCGCCGAAGCGCTATTCTTACCGCCCCGCTGGGGACGTTCGCAGACATTACTACACCTTGAAGGCCCTTGTCAAGCCCACATCCGTCTTTTTTTCAAATTTTCAGTACTTTTTAGTAGAAAAATCGGTAAAACGACGACTCGCCGCTCATTCAGAAGCGGCAGGGGTTAAACATACAATATTTTCCACGGATTAGTCAAGGGGAAAATGAAAGAAATTCAAAAAAATATTTTTTTTGAGAGTACATTTATGCCCCATGACGGTAAACCCTGACATAATCCGCAAAGGAGAGGGCCGCAAAAAACACGGAAACGGCAAAAAGTACCGGGGCCGCACGGGACAGGATGAAAAAGACCCGCTCCGTCTCCCAGGGAAAACCGAGCCGACGCAGACTGGAGGCGGCCAGGGCCGCGGCTCCGGCGGCAATATAGCTTACGGTCTTGATCTTGCCGCCCATCCGGGCCCCCTGGGCGACCCCCTTGCGGAGCATAAGGTTACGGAGAAACAAGACGCCGAATTCCCTGTACAGGACCACAAGAAAAAGAAAGACCGGTAGTATACCCTCCAGGACAAAGCAGAGAAAATAACTGAGTTGGACCAGCGTATCGGCAAAGGGATCGAAGAGTTTACCGAAATCACTGACTTCACCCAGGCGGCGGGCAGCCATGCCGTCCAGCATATCGGTAAGTTCCGAAACAATGAAGATAATCCACAGGACCGGAACCGTCCAGGGGGCGCCCGGCGCCGAACCGGAACCGGGTAGAAGGTAGACAATACAGAAAATGGGGGCCAGAACGATCCGTACGGCGCTAATCTTATCTGCAACCCTCATGGGCAAAGTATGCGATTTGACAATGATCCCTGTCAAGTATTAAGCTTAGGTATGCAGTTGCTCTGGTCGCTCATCGGCGTTGTTTCAATGTACTTCCTGGGAGAGGCCGGGGTATTTTTCCTTTTATCACGGATTTATGCCTTTCCGGGGGGCTTTTTCCGCTGGTTTCTGGCCGTCCATTTGATCTTTCAGCTTATTATCGCGGCGTTTCTGCTTATCAACAGGGATCAATTTTACAACTGCCGCAGCGGAGAACGGGAAAACCGGGTAAATATCGCCAATAAAATCACCCTGTTCAGAATAAGCATGCTCCCGTTTTTGATTTTCCTGCTCCTGGGGGTGGAACGGTACCCGGGAAAAAACACCGGCCCGGTTTTGGTTATTGCCTTTGCCTTAACCTTTGCAAGCGACTTTATTGACGGGCGGCTTGCGAAAACCAGAAAAATCGAAACCAACATCGGAAAAATACTTGATTCGGGAAGCGATTATATGCTTCTGGGGGCCACGGCGGTGTCCTTTTTTTCCTTCAGACTGATCAAGCCCTGGCTGTTCTGGATCATCATGGGACGGCTTTTTATCAACGCCCTGGGGATGTTTATACTTTTCCTGATAAGAAGAAAACTCAATCCCCAGACTACTATTTTCGGCAAGGCGGCAATCGCGGCCATCATGGTCCTCTTTGTGTTTGAGGCCGTACCGCTGGCGGGAATTCTCCCGGACACCCGGCCGGGCCGCCTGCTCCCCATCGTCATTTGGTATCTGGAAAGAGGGGTATGCATACTTATCCTGCTTTCCGTGATAGACAAGATACTCTACTTTATAAAATCCCTCAGGGAAACTCGACGGGCGGATCAAAGTACAGATCTTCGCCGTCAAAAAGAACCGAAAGACCCATACCGGGAAGCAATTCCCCGGCAGAGAGGGTAAGGGAAAAGGGGCGGCGGGTAAAACCGGGCCGCCATTGTTCCCGTTCCGCCGGGCCCCCTTTTGACAGGGGGGCGGAAAAAAGAGTTTCCCCGCCCCGGGCCGCCCGAATGATCAGCCCCCGCCGTTCTCCTCCTAAAAGGGGATAACGGTAATCGGCGGCAAGCGCCGCGGCCTCGAATTGCAGAGGGTTTCCGTCATTTCTGATATTCCAGGATTCACTCCCCGCGCCGTACCGGCGGACTATGAATATGCCGGTTTTGGAAGAATACACCGAGAGGGCTTCCGGTTTTTCCTTTTGAAGGGGAGGATAACGGAGAAAGAAAAGGCCTATCCAAACCGCAAAGAGTCCGGCAATGAGGACGGAGAGGACCCCCGCCGGGGGGAAACGGACCGCAAGGGCCCCCAAAACGGCGATGAGTCCGGCGGGCATATACAGCGGGTGGGCGGAAAACAAGGCCCCCCTTGAAAAAATCACCGCGGCGGTAAAGAAAGCCGCCGCCCCGGAAAAGAACAGCAGCGCAGCGGAAACAAAAGCGGACCTGGACCGCAGGGTACTCCGCCGCTTAAAGATCGACAGCACGGAACCGGTTCCGGCGCCGGCAAAAAGGGCGCACAGATACAAAAAATCCCTGGAAAGGAAGGAATTTTCAAATTCCATAGAGTTCCCGGTATTTTCCCTCGACATATTCCAGGAAGGGCCCGGCGGAAAGGGTTTCCCCCGTTATGTTCATAAGCAGTTCCCCCGGATTAAGACGCCGCCCCCAGCGGTGAATTTTTTCCCCCAGCCACCCGTGGATGCCGCCGTATTCCCGCCGCTCCAGGGCGCTTTCTATTCCGGGAAGATCTTCCTTAAGTTTTTTCCAGAAGAGGAGGCTGTACAAATTGCCCAGGGCATAGCTGGGAAAGTAGCCGAAGGCCCCCATGGACCAGTGTACATCCTGCAGCACCCCCCCGGCGGCGTCGTTTTCGCTTTCGATACCCAGATAATCCTTCACGGCCCTGTTCCACGCGGCGGGAAGCCCGTCGACATCGAGTTCCCCCGAAAAAAGCCGCTTTTCAAGTTCAAAGCGGAGTATGATGTGAAGGGAATAACTTAGTTCATCCGCGTCCACCCGTATCGGGGAGGGGCCGGCCCTGTTCAAGGCGCGGTAAAAGGCCTCCCCGTCCACCGCCCCCAGTTGGGCGGGGAATTGGGCCCTGAGCAGGGGGAACCACCCCTCCCAAAAGGCCCGGCTGCGGCCTATCACATTTTCCCAAAGCCTGGACTGCGATTCATGGATCCCCATGGAAACCCCCTCGGCCAGACAGCCGGAACGCAGGGCCGGATCGATTCCCATTTCATAAAAGGCGTGGCCCGATTCATGGATCACCGAAAAGATCCCCGAAAGGGGATTATCGGGAAAATACCGGGTGGTTATTCTGACGTCATTGAAGCCCAGGGTGGTCGTAAAGGGATGGGCGCTGACATCCAGCCTGCCCCGGCGCATATCGAAGCCCAGACCCGCCATGAGACGCCGGTTAAAATCCGCCTGGGCGGCGGGATCGTACCGCTCATGAAGGAAACGGTCCTCCGGGGGAGGAAGGGGGGCTATTTTTTTAAGAAGCCCGGAAAGTTTTTCCCCCAGGGGGGCAAAGAGGGCGGCAAGGTCCGCCTGATTCATGCCGGGTTCGTGCAGATCCAGCAGGCCGTCGTAGAGGCTTTCGCCCTTCGCCGTTCCGCCGAAACCCCAATAAGCGGCCTTTTTCCGGGCAAAATCCAGCATTTTTTGAAGATGGGGGGCGAAAGCGGCAAAATCGCTGTTTTTCCGGGCCTCCACCCAGGCCGCCTGGGAAAGCCCCTCGGCCCGGGCGGCTTCGCGGACAAAGTCCACCGGAAGCGCCGCCGCCCTGTCGTAATCCCGGCGTAAAACCCGGATAAAGTCCTGTTCCGGGGCGGGCAGATCCCCCTCGGGGGGAAAACCGGAAAAATCGGGGAATTCCTTAAGGAGGCGGCCTATTTCAGGGTTTACGAGCCTTTCATGGGCCAGGCCCTCAAGAACGGCGAGCTGTTCCGCCCTGTCTTCCACCCCGCCGGGGGGCAGGCAGGTTTCCTGGTCCCACCGGAGGACCGCCGCCGCCCTCGACAG
>JAISRD010000258.1 GCA_031273835.1 Treponema sp.
ACAGAAATACGGCGGTGGTCTGCCCCGGCCCGGCGCCGCCCGTTTTAAGCACGGCGATTTCCCGCTGCCGCTCCAGGGCAAGCATGGAAGTGGCGGAGGAAACATTTACCGCCGCCACAATAACCAAAAGGGCCATGATAAAGAGGAGTATCTGCTTGGTGGATTCAAAGGAACGGTACAGGGAGTTGTTGAGCTGCTTCCAGGTATAGACCCCAAAGCCGGGGCCCAATTTTCCCATTAAATCCCGGGCGGTTTTATCCGGCAGGCCGTAGGGATCGCCGATCTTAAGCAGCACGAAGGATTGGTACAGCAGGGGGGAAAGAAGTTCCTCCCCGGCGCTGTAATTCATGACGCACCACAGGGAATCCAGTTCCCGGTAGCCCGAGGAGATGATCCCCTTTACGGTAAAGATCGTAACCCTGGGAGTATAGCCGCCGTCCGCTCCGGTCTTTACCGTCATGATCCGCACCGTTTTCCCCGGCCCGGTCTTGAGGGTTTCGGCAAGGCCCCGGCCCAGCAGGACCTCCCGATTCGAAGAAAGCACGGGACTGCCGGCTATTACCTGCAAAAAGGAGGCGCTCCCCGGATCTTCCCAAAAACCCCTGTCCACCGCCCTGATGGTAACGCCGGTACGCCCCTGGTTTCCCAAAATGATCCCCAGGCCCTGGCGTTCGCTCCACGCCCCCCGTATGCCCAATTCCTCCATGCCCCCGATTGCTTCCGCCAGCAGGGGAATCTCAAAATCCCCCGGATAATCATAGACCTGGAGATGGCCCGTACCGAGTTCCAGGTAACGGTCGGAAATGCCCCGTATCATCCCGTCGGCCACAACCAGGGTTACCATGATGGGGATGAGGCTTAAGGCTATGCCCGCCGAAGCGCCCCTCAGATAGCGGCCCCCCTCTTTGGCGCGGCCCCACAGGCAGCGGAGGGCGATAAAAAACGGCGCCGAAAGGCGGGAAAATCCGCCCCGGCCGACGGGGTATTTCTTGCCTTTCATTACCCCGCCGTTAAGACGCCGTTTTCAAGCACATAGCGCAGCTTTGCCCGCCCGGCGACTTTTTCGTCGTGGGTTACCACCACGAGGTTTTTATGCCGGGATTCCGCCGCCGAATAGAGCAGTTCCGCCACGGCCCCGGAATTCTGGGGATCGAGGTTCCCCGTGGGCTCATCGGCGAGGATCAGGTCCGGGTCGTTTATCATGGAACGGGCCACGGCCACCTTCTGCCGTTCCCCCCCGGAAAGCTGGGAGGGAAAATGGCTCTGTCTGCCGGAAAGGCCCAGGTCCTCAAGCAGGGCCGCCGCTTTTTCAAGGGCCGCCTTTTTTTTCATTCCCCCTATATAGGCGGGGAGCATGATATTTTCCAGGGCGGTAAAATCCCTCAGCAGATAATGGAACTGAAAAACAAAACCCACCCGGAAACGGCGGTACACGGTAAGCTCCTTTTCCGAAAGGCCGGAAATTTCAAGGCCCGCCACTTCCACGCTTCCCGAATCGCAGCGGTCAAGGCCCCCCAAAATATTAAGGAGGGTGCTTTTTCCGCAGCCGCTTTTACCCATCACCGCGGCGCTCAGGCCCCTGGGTATGGTAAAGTCCAGATCCTTAAGGATATTGAGGGTCTCCGTCCCGGACTGATAGTTCTTTACCAGCTTCACCGCCCTGATAATGTTTTCCCGGCTTTGCCCCCTATTCATAACGCAGTACCTCCGCGGGCCTTTCCCGGGAGACCCTTCCCGACGCGAACCACGCCGCCCCCAGGGCGGAAAAAAGGCCGAACAAAAAGATCAGCAGCGCCTCGCCGGGTATGACCCGCCCTTCCAGTTCCTTGATGTAAAATATGGCGGGGGAAAAAACGGCGAAACCCTCCCCCGCCGCGGGCGTACCGGAAACAGCCTGGAGGATCGTATTAACCAGGCGTAAAAGGCCGTTGACGCTGTTTTCCAGCAGGGAAAAGAAGGCCTGAACATTCAGGCTGATGAGGAGCCCCAGGGCCGTGCCCGTCCCGGCGCCCAGCAGGCCGATGATGAAGCCGTCCCAGACAAAGATAAGCCGCACCGCCCCGTCCCCCGCCCCGACGGCCCTGAGGAGGCCTATTTCTTCCCGCCGTTCAAGGACGATACGCCGCTGGGCCTGGTAAATATTGAGGCCCACCACTATGAAGATAAGCCCCACAAGGACGAACATAAAGAGCTTTTCTGTCCTCAGGGCGCCGAAGAACGCGCGGTTATATTCACGCCAGGAATGTACTGCGGAATTCTGGTTTCCGTAACCGGAATCCTGCAAAAAGCGGGAAAGCAGCGCCTCCACCGAAGACAGGACCTTCCGGTCCTGCCAGCGGTCGGCGAGCTTTATCCCCAGGGTATAAGCCTCCCCTTCCATATCCCCGGCTTCGTCAAAATTGATAAAGCCCCAGCCCAAATCGTATTCATAAAAGCCGGAACGGAAAATACCCCTTACGGTAAACGACGCGTCCAGGGGAAGCTCCCCCTCCGTTCCGGCGTACCCGGCGGAAGCTTCCCCGCCTGAGGATGCCGCCTGAGGCCCCGTAAGGGCGGAGGAAGAGATCGAGATCAGGGTGATCTTATCCCCGGTTTTTACGTTGAGCCGGCGGGCAAGCTCGGCGCCGAGCAAAATGGAACCCCGCCGGGCCAGATCGAAGGCCCCTTCTTCAAAAACAAGCCTCTTCGCCAGGGCCGGATCGGCCGCCGGAGCGCCGGGGGGAACCCCCCGTATCACCGCCGCCTGCTGTTCCGTCCCGCCCCGGAGCAGGACCTGCAGTTCCCTAAAGGGGAGGACCGCGGTAACCCCGGGGATTTCCTTAAGTTCCCCGGCGAAGGCCGCCGCGGCGGCGCCCTGTGGGGCGTTTTCAACCCGCAGATAATACGAGGATATTTCCAGTATGCTTTCGATAAAACCCAGCTGGAAACCGTTCATCACCGAGATGATAACCGTCAGGGCCAGGACGCCCACGGCGATTCCCAGTACGGAGAATACCGGCGGCGAGCCCCGTTTCCGGGAAACAAGGCGGCCCGCCACAAAGCCTATCCAGCGGAAAGCGCCCTTCCTAAACGGGGCCCCGCCGCTCAAAGCCGTTCCTCCGAGATTTTCCGGCCTTCCTCCCAGATCGCCCTCAGCGCGGGCTCTCCGTTTGCGTAGATCTCTTCGGTTTCCCTGTCCCCGTCTTTATCCACGGTCCGTTCCAGTACCCCGTTCCGGTAGTCCCGTTCGGCGATCCGGTCCGATCCATTTCCGTCGTAGTCAAATTCAATACGCCCCCGGTCCTCTCCCGCGGTCCAGATGATTACCGTAATCCTGCCGCCCTCCCAGGTATTGCTTATTTCGGCGATGATCTTTCCCTCCGCATCGTACCTCGTTTCGCCGAGGACCCTTCCCAGATTGTCGGTGCTGTACACTACCCTGGCCGCCTGGGGCATAAAAACATCCTGCAGGGCCCCAGCGATAAGATCGTAGTCATAGGGAGTCCGGGGGTCGATAAATTCTTCCCGGACCCGGTCCGGGGAGGGAGAAAACCGGAGATAACCGGGCCGCCTGAGGGGCTCCTTACCGCCCTCCGGGGGCGGGGGGTCCTCATCGGGGGGCTCAAGGAGGAAACGCCGCTCCATCCCCCGGAGCTTACCCGAACGGGTATAACGGTAACTGTCGGTCCAGAGGGCGCCGCTGTCGGAATGGGTTTCCGCCCCCAGCAGCAGCCCGCCGCCGTAGGAATAAAAGGTGGTATAAATTTCCGCCCCCAACTGGATACTGCGGGTGATAAAGCCCTCGGGGGAAAAAAATTCTATGAAAGGGGGAAAATCCCCCCCGCTCCCGAAGGAGGCGTTAATCCTGACCCTGCCGCCGCCCATGAACAGCCACTGCCGCCGCTTGATCTTTCCCCGTTCATAGAGTACCCGCTGTTCCACCAGGTAAGCCCTTTCATAATAGGGTTTCAGGTCTTCCGGCAGGGCGTCGGGGGAAATGTACTCCTCCGAAAGGGCCCAGGCAAGGGAGAAGGCCGCCTCCCGGGAGGGGACTCTTTCCAGGCTCAGGCCCGAAGAATTGGAACGGAACCAGACCTGGGCCGAAACGGCGGGGGCCCTGAACAGCGGAAGGGCCGGAAAGAACAGCAGGAGCGGGAAGAGGCGGCAAAAGAGGGGGAACCGGCTCATGGGGCGCCCATAAAGGCCTTAACAAAAGCCGAAGCGTCAAAGGGACGGATGTCCTCATAGGATTCGCCGTTACAGAGGAACAACACGGGAAGTTTCAGCTCCGAAGCGAGGGAAAACACCGCCCCGCCTTTGGCGCCGGAATCGTATTTTGTCAGAATCACCCCGTCCAGGGCCAGGGCCCCGTGGAAAATTTCGGCCTGGGCCAGGGCGTTTCTTCCCGTGGTGGCGTCCAGCACCAGCCAGCTGCGAAGGGCCTCAGGCGCCGGGCCGGAATGCCCCGGTTCCCCGGTATCGGGCAGTTTGGTTTTCGCCACCCGGCCGATTTTTTTCAATTCCTCCACCAGGGCCGTTTTGGTGTGCATACGTCCGGCGGTATCGGCGATGACAAGATCCCCCGCCCCGGCCAGGGCCGCTTCCACCGCGTCGTAGACCACCGCCGCCGGGTCTCCCCCGTGCCGGTGGGCCACAACCCGTATTTTCAGCCGCTCGCCGTGAATCTTTATCTGATCTATTGCCGCGGCCCTGAAGGTATCCGCCGCGGCCAGCAGGGGTCTCCGTCCCTTTGAGCGGAACAGGGCCGCCAGTTTTGCCGCGGTGGTGGTTTTCCCCACCCCGTTTACCCCCAGGAGCAGTATCAGCGCCGGGGAGGGAAGGGTCCGCTCCGGGGAGCCCCCTTCCCCGGAGAGAGCGGATAATTCCCTCTCCAGGAGCGCTGTAAATTGTTCCCTGATGGAGCGCGTATCGGTAAGTTTCTCTTTTTTTACCAGGAGGCGGAGCTCATCCACCAGCTTCACCGCCCCGGCGGCGCCGAAATCACCCTCGACGAGAAGATCCGCAAGATTATCGTAAAAATCATCGGAAACAGCCCCGGAGAGGCCGAAGAAGGCCCCCAGCCGTTCGGCAAAACTCACGGACCCGTGGGGCCTTCAATTCCCCTGGGAAAAAGCCTATTCATAAAGCGGAACCGCCTCCTTATCGGCGGCCCTGATATACAGCACCAGCCGCACCAGGGACTCCACAAGAAAAACCCCCGCCCCAATCCACGCGACGGCGGCAGCCTTTTGGGCCAGCGACGCGGAATTGTAGAGTTCCTCGGAGGGGTAGTTATCACGGCTGGCCCCCTCAAAGAGACTGGGAAGGGTTTGGGTTACCGGATAGGACATATAGAGGCCGTTTGCCAAAAAGGCCAGGGGCAGGGTAAGCCAGAACCTGCCGTAGGCGCCGTAAAATTTCTTTCGCAGGGTCTCCACGGACCTGTCGGGCTTAGGCTTCCCCCCGGGCTCCGGAAGGGGCTCGGGCTTAAAGGTGATGATACGCCCCTCTTCCCGGCTGTTACCCAGCACGATGATCTTGCCGCTCCTGCCGTCTTCCGCCTCGGCGTTGATATACGAATAGTAGCCTTCGGGTATTTCGAGCTCAAAAAGTCCGGAGAGGCTTTCATCAAGGGAGGGGATGCTTTCACCGGTAGAAGGGGGACTTTCACCGGCGGAGGCCGGGCTTCCATCGGAGGAAGAGGGGCTTTCATCAGCGGAGGCCTTACTCCCATTGGCGGAACCCAGGGTTCCCGCGTAGAGGGCCCCCAGGTAGAGGGAGACGCCCTCCACCCCGGGCATCCTTACCCCAATGCTTTCCGTGCCGAGGGGCCTCAAGGCTATGTCGAGGGCCTTTGTTTCGCCGGGTTCGATTTCCGCTTCCAGTTCCTCGCTCTCGTAAGCGCCGGCGCTTACCGAAACCTTGAGCTCCCCGGGGTTCACACCTAACGCTTCGCCGCCGCGGACCAGTTTTCCGTTCACCAGCACCAGGGCGTCCTCCGGTTCCGCGTTAACCGTAAGCAGGGCCTGGGCGTTTCCCGAGGCGGCGGCGGCGGCGAACTCCTTTAGTTCATCGGCGGCGGAGAGCATGTCCTCGGGGGAATAGATCAGGGTCTTTTCATAGGAAAAGGCCCCCTTCCGGGTATACAGGGCAAGCTCCAGGGACACCCTGCCGTACATGCTCCGCAGCTTTCCGGTGATAAAGGCGTCGGCCCCCTGTTCCGTGAGGAAGGCCTCCTCCCCCCCCGGCTCGGGCGGGGGGGGGAAGATTTCCCCGCCGCTTTCGCCGACCCCGGTTCCGGCTGCCCCAGGGGAGTTCTTCAAAACAAAGGCCGGCAGGGCCTCGATGAGGGGCCGCTCCGTATCCGCCCCGGCCCAGGCCTCTTCCAGGGTTTCTATTTCCTTATTTATCCGCTTAAGCTCCCGCCGGTACTTCCAGGGGGGAAGGCCCTGAAAGAGAAGGCCGTCCCGTTCAAGCCGTTTCTGTTCCAGGGCGGAGGCCGCCTCTTTCCGGGCCTCGTTCCAGACCAGCTCCTCATAACGGGCCAGTTCCTCCTCCGTCCGGGTCCTCCTGTCGATGCGGCCCAGGCGGCTCAGCAGTTCCCGCTGGAGTATGGTTCCGTGGATTTGCTGGGACGGGGGGAGGGCGGAAACGTCGAAGGCCGTAACGCAGAGGACAAATTCGGTTTTTACCGGAACGGGGGCTTCCTCGATGTTTCCCCGCCCCGGAAGGGGGCAGAGGACGAGGCCCAGCAGGGCCGGATAAAGCAGGAATTTCCCCACGGCTTAAGCCCCCATCACAATACGGCTTTTCAAAAATTCTTCTATGAACATATCGATATCACCATCCATAACGGCCTGTATATTTCCGTATTCGGCTTTTGTACGGTAATCCTTTACCAGGGTGTAGGGCTGGAACACGTAGGAACGTATCTGGTTTCCCCAGGAAATGTCCTTCTTCTCCTGGGCGAATTTCTCGTTCTCCCTTTCCTTTTCCTGCCTGTAGTGTTCATAGAGCCGGGCCTTGAGCATGCTCATGGCGGTGGCGCGGTTCATGGTCTGGCTGCGTTCGCTCTGGCAGGCCACGACGATGCCCGTGGGAAGATGGGTAAAACGCACGGCGCTGTCGGTTTTGTTGACGTGCTGCCCCCCGGCGCCCCCGGAACGGTAGGTATCCACCCGGAGATCCTCGGGACGTACCTCCACCTCAATAGAATCGTCCAGAAGGGGGAAGGCGTAGACCGAGGCGAAGGAGGTATGGCGGCGGGCGTTGGCGTCAAAGGGGGAGATCCGCACCAGGCGGTGCACCCCCGACTCACCCTTGAGGTAGCCGTAGGCATAGTCCCCCTCAATCTTGCAGGTGGCCGATTTGATCCCCCCCTCGGCCTCAAGGAGGTCCACCTCCTCGGCCCTGAAACCCCGCCGCTCGGCCCAGCGGAGGTACATCCGGTAGAGCATACGGGACCAGTCGCAGGCTTCGGTCCCCCCCGCACCGGAATGTATGGTGAGGAAGCAGCCGTTGCGGTCAACCTCGCCGGACATAAGCTCCAGGAGGTTCTGCCTTTCAAAGCGCCCGGAAAGATCTTTCAGGGCCGCTTCTATTTCCGGACCCTGGGACTCGTCCCCCGCCTCGCAGGCAAGTTCCAGGAGGGTCTTCAGGTCCTCCGCTTCGGCCCTGAGGTTCCTCCAGGGATCCACGCGGTTTTTAAGGGCCTTGAGTTCCCCCATGGCCTTTTCCGCCTTTACCGTGTCGTTCCAAAAGTCCGCCGTCCCCGAAAGCTTCTCAAGTTCCCCGATACGGTCCCGCATGGTAACGCCGCCTTCCTTACCCGAAAGGGGCTTTTCAAAGACGCCTCCAGGCGTCAAGGATCTTCGCGGAAAGCTCCGCCACGGGGGCGTTTAATTCGCTTATTAACATACCGGTATACTACCAGGAAAGGGCGGGGCGGTCAATTCAGTCGGGCGGAACTGGACAAAATCGCGGAACTGTTCAACGCGGAATATTTCGTAGAACATCGGGAAGGGTTCAGGCTCAAAGACGGTAAAGTCATTGAAGGGTAGTTTTCTAAACCCCGGAGGGAGACATAAGGCCGATAACAGGGCAATCAGGCTCTTTCAGATTAAGAATTGGAAGTTTCCGGGCATTATACCGGATTGAAAACAATACTATTTTTGTTACGAACATTGACCCGGGAGGTCAAGCATACAAGAAAAAGAACATGGGCAAGAAAAGGGGAAAGAAATGACCGCCGCCGTTTTAAGAAAAAAATTACACACTTATATCGACACCTTGCCGGATCAAAGCCTCCTGGCTTTAGAGCCTCTACTCTCATTTATGGCAGACGACTATTGGAAGCCCGTTATTGAACCGGCAAGCCCGGAGGAAATTACCATGATTGATAAAGGTATGAGGGAATTCCGGGAACACCCGGAAAGCTTTGTCCCTCTGGAAAGCATAAAATGAGCGGAGAGATGAACGACACCGGGGAGGAGATATGAGGACACCCCGGATCTACCTTGAAACGACGATGTTCAATTTCCCCTTTGCCGATGACGCCCCGCAGTACCGGGACGATACCCGGCATCTGCTCAATGAGATAAAGGCCGGGAAATTCCAGCCCTTCACCTCGGTCTATGCCACGGGGGAAATTGAGGATACCCAGGACGAGGACAAGCGGGAGCGGATGAAAGCCCCCATAGATGAATACAGCGTTGAGGTACTCGAGGCAACGGGCGAAATCAGGCGCTTAGCTTCGGTCTACATTACCGAAGGGGTAATCAAGGAGCGGTTCCTGACAGATGCGCTGCATATCGCCGCGGCAACGGTTTACGGCATGGACATGATTGTCAGCCTGAATTTTCAGCACATTGTAAAGCACAAGACGATCATCGAAACTGAAATTATAAACGCCCGGGAAGGATACAGGCGGATTTTCATTCATAC
>JAISRD010000138.1 GCA_031273835.1 Treponema sp.
ATTAACCAGCCCGTGGACAGGGCCGCGGGAAAACTGAAAGATACCACCCGTATTGAAGCCTGTATCCCCACCATACGGGAACTTTCCGATAAGGGGGCAAAGCTGGTACTTTTGGCCCATCAGGGCAGCGACATTGAATACAAAAATTTCTGGACCACCGAGCCCCATTCCAGGGAACTAAGCAAATTCCTGGGAAAGGAAGTAAAGTTCATCGACGATGTCTGCGGCCCCGCGGCCCGGGAAGCGATCAAGTCCCTGAAAAGCGGGGAGATCCTGCTTCTGGACAATGTCCGTTTTGTCTCGGAAGAGCAGACCCTTTTTGAAACAAAGCTCCTCCTTTCCCACGAGGATCAGGCAAAGACCCTCTTGGTACGAAAGCTCGCCCCTCTGGCGGACCTCTATGTATGCGATGCCTTTGCCGCATCTCACCGGGATCAGCCTTCCCTCTGCGGCTTTGAGCAGCTGCTCCCCAGCGCCATGGGCCGGCTTTTTGAAGAAGAATTCTGTGTTATTTCGGGACTAATGGAAAAACCCGAACGGCCCTGTGTGTTTGTACTGGGGGGCGCCAAGATCAATGACGCGTTCCTTATGATGAATACCGTCCTGGGAGGGGGGGCGGCGGACCAGGTCCTTTCCGGGGGCCTGGTGGGAGAGCTCCTCCTCTGGGCGGACGGCAGGGACATAGGCGAAGCCGCCATAGCGTACATCAGAAAAGAAGGGTACGAGGGCCTTAAGGATACGGCGAAGGAGCTTTTGTCCAAATACCGGGACAAGATCGCCATGCCCGGAGATTTTGCCGTGGTGGAGGACGGAGGGCGGGCGGAGTACCGGCTGGAGAAGATCCCCCCGGACGCCCTTGTCTTAGACATAGGAAGCGAAACCGCGTCCCTCTACCGGAGCGTCATACTCGGGGCGAAGACCGTTTTTGTCAACGGCCCCATGGGGGTCTTTGAAGAGGAACCCACCGAACTGGGAACAAAACGGGTCTGGGACGCCCTGGGGGATACGGCGGCCTATACGGTCATAGGCGGCGGGGACAGCATCACCGCCGCGAAAAAGTACGGGAAAACAAAGGCCATCAACTATATCTGCACCGGCGGGGGGGCGCTGATACGTTTCCTTACCGGGGAAGAACTGCCGGTGGTTAAAGCCCTGCGGTACGGATCAAAAATGACGGTATGACGGACAAAGTCTGTGCGGTCTGTGGTTTAATTTTTCTTTTAACTCAAGATTTAAGGAGAAGAACATGGTAAAAGTAGGAGTCGCCGGATACGGCGTAATCGGACAAAGGCTCGCCGACGGCGTAGCTTTACAGAAAGACATGGAACTGGTGGGGATAGCGGACCTGGCCCCTACCCTTTCGATCAGGGCGCTTAAAGAACGGGGTAAAGCCGCGGGCATGCCCGGCATGCCCTACGATCTGTACCTGGTGGATGGGGCGGACAAGTCCAAATTCGACGCCCTTAAGATCCCCTATAAGGGAAGCTTCAACGACCTTATCGCCAGGGTGGATGTAATGCTCGATTCGTCCCCCGGCGGGGTGGGGGCGAAGAACAAGGAACTCTACGAAAAAGCCGGGGTACGGGCGATCTTCCAGGGGGGCGAAAAAAATTCCGTGGCGGATGTATTCTTCCACGGCTATGCCAACTACGAAAAGGGCCTGGGAGCAAAGTACCTTAAGCTTACCAGCTGTAATACCACGGGACTTATCCGTTCGGTGGACTGCCTTGACAGGAACTACGGCGTGGACCGGGTGGCGATTACGATCATCAGGCGGGTGGCCGATCCGGGGGACTATCACCGGGGCTTAACCAACGCCCTCCAGATTGACAAGGCCCCGAGCCATCAGGCGGTGGACCTTATGACGATCATGCCCCATGTGGAAGCCACGGGCATTCTTGTACATACCCCGGTTACCCATGGCCACATTATCACCGTGGTGGCCCACGGCAAAGGCGGGAAAAAGATCAGCGCCGGCATGGCCCTCGATGCCTTTAAGGGCCATGACCGAATCCGGGTTGTACGCATAGAAGATGGTTTTCTTGGTAACGCCTCGTTCTTCCGCTATGCCCGGGACCTGGGAAACCCCCGGGGGGATATGTACGAAATCGGCCTCTGGGAAGACAGCATCGTTGAATCGGGGGACAATATCATGTACGCTATCAATATCCCCCAGGAATCGGTAACGATTCCCGAGACCATGGACGGCGTCCGGGCGGCGATGAAGATGCAGAGCGATTCCGCATCGGCCACCGCGGAAACCAACAAATACCTCGGCTTGGGAAAGTGGAAGTAAGTAAGTAATAGGAGATTCTATGAAAATTGATCCCGCGTTAAAAGACCTGGACGCCTTGTTTCCGGCGGACTTAAGCGAAGACCAGAAGGCCCGGGCAAAAACCCTGTTTCTAAAAAATCTTTCCATAGAGGCCCACCGTTTTTACGGCGGAAAGATGCAGACCCTTCCCAAGTGCGGACTTTACGGCCTTAACTGGTTCAACGTCTGGTATACCCCGGGGGTGTCGAAGGTCTCAACCAGTATCAGGGATGATAACGACGCTTCTTTCGCCCTGTCCAACCGGGGCAACCTGGTGGCGGTGATATCCGACTCAACCAGGGTGCTTGGCGACGGCGACTGTACCCCCCCGGGGGGCCTTGGGGTCATGGAAGGAAAGGCCATGATCATGAAGTACCTGGGCGGGGTGGACGCAGTGGCCCTCTGCGTAGATTCCAGGGGCCCGGACGGTAAAAACAACCCCGATAAGCTCATCGACTTTGTAAAGATGGCCCAGCATAGTTTCGGAGCGGTAAACCTGGAAGATATAAGCCAGCCCAACTGCTTTAAGGTCCTGGACGAACTGCGGGAAGCCTGCGATATTCCGGTATGGCACGACGACGCCCAGGGGACCGCCTGCGTTACCCTGGCGGGACTCCTTAACGCCCTCAAGCTGGCGGGTAAAACGTTAAGCGAGGTAAAGATAGTCCTCCTGGGCGCCGGGGCTTCCAATACCACCATAGCCCGGCTGATCCTTAGCGACGGCGGGGACCCCGCCAAAATGACGGTCTTCGATACCAAGGGTTCCCTCCATTTGGGCCGGGAAGACATCAGGGGGGATAAGCGCAATTACCGGAAGTGGGAACTCTGCGAAAAGACCAACCCCGGCCGCTGTCCTTCCATGGAAGAGGCGATGAAGGGGGCGGACGTGCTCATCGCCCTGTCCACCCCCGGCCCGGACACGGTGAAGCGCGAATGGATACGTTCCATGGCCCCCAGGGCAATAGTCTTTGTCTGCGCCAACCCGGTGCCGGAAATCTGGCCCTACGCCGCCAGGGAAGAAGGGGCCTACATCACCGCCACGGGCCGGGGGGATTTCCCCAACCAGGTAAACAACTCGGTGTGTTTCCCCGGCATACTAAAGGGGGCCCTTCTCGTGCGGGCCCGGAAGATCACCGACGGCATGGCCATACGCTGCGCCCACTCAATAGCGGACTTTTCCGAAAAACGGGGAATCCACCCGGAAAATATTATCGCCACCATGGAAGAAACCGAAGTGTTCGCCGTGGAAGCGGCGGATGTGGCCCGGCAGGCAATCAAGGAAGGGGTTGCCCGCATAACCCTTTCCTGGGACGAAGTGTACAACCGCGCCCTGGCGGACATAGGCGCCGCCCGCGCCCTGGTGGAGGACATGAAGAAGGCCGGCCATATCAAGGAACCCCCGGCGGAAATGCTGGAAGGGGCCCTTAAGGCGGCGGTTGAGGCGGTAAAACAGAGCCCTTAGCACGGGTTCCGGGTATTTCGGAGTATGCCTGGAGCGGGACTGTTTCCTTGACGGTTTGTACGGACCTAAAGTATATTTTGTGTATGATTACGGAGACCAAACGGGAACCCGAAATGGGCTTGACCTTTGAAAAGGTCTGGGCCATGTTTCAGGAGACGGATCGTAAGTTCCAGGAAACGGATCGTCAACTCAAAGAAACGGATCGCCAACTCAAAGAAACGGATCGCAAGATCGGTAAACTGGGGGGACGGCTCGGCGAATTGGTGGAACATCTTGTGGCTCCCAATATTCTGGAAAAATTCAACGCCCTGGGTTATGTTTTCGGGAGGGCCGGCGCCAATGTCCGTTTTGTAGATAAGAACAACAGGACCATCGCCGAGGTTGATATACTCCTTGAAAACGGGGACCTTGTCCTGGCGGTGGAAGTCAAATCAAAACTCAGCACAGAAAATGTTCAGGAACACATGGAGCGGATGGAGAAACTGCGGCGCTATGCCGACGACCACGGGGACCTGCGAAAACTCATAGGAGCGGTGGCGGGGGCGGTTATCCCCGAAGGGGTAAAACCTTTCGCCCTTAAGAACGGTCTCTATGTGCTTGAACAGGCGGGGGATACGGTAAAAATAGAGGTCCCCGAGGGCTTCAAACCAAGGGAATGGTGATCTGTTTATTTCATCGTTCCGGATAAAGGGCGATGCTGTGCGGAGCGGCGTTTATGCCGTCCCGCTCAGCCCTTTTGTTTCCCAGGTTGATAAGGCCCCTTATCCGTTCCTGGTTTCCGGCGGGACCCTTGCCGGTGGAACGGCTTATCAGCCTGTAAAGATCCCTCCCGATCTGTACCGCCCCGTATTCATCCCCCGCCTCTTCCAGCCGGTCGTATAAAGCGTTTATCCGCCCGGTAAGGGCAAGATCCCCGGCGTTTAATTCACGGGGGTCATCGGAAAACATAATCTGGGCGGCCAGGAGAAAGTTTACCAGGGCGATAAGTTCCTTTTCGTTTGCCCTTAAACGGCAGTTTTTTGAACGGAGGAAAATCACATCGGGATCGTTTTTATACACCGTACCGTTCAAAAAAGAGCGGCCCAGGGTATTGCGGAGGCAGAGGTACGCGCTGGGACGCCCCAGATGTCCCAGCCATTTCGCCAGGGGCCAGTCCCAGCTTTCCCTGGTATCGGCGCCGATTCTTGACAGCGGGAAGTACCTGAACGAGGGCCCCAGGGGAAGACCGCAGCCGAGGTAGCTAAGGGCCTCTCCCGAGGCGGCCTTTTTCCGTTCCGTCAAAACGGCGCAGGCCCGTTCATAGTGGACGGCAGCGGAGAGGGGGACGGCGTGAAGGCCCGGGAGAAAACCCGCGTAGAGAAAATCCAGCTTGATATAACGAAAGCCCCATTGATCAATTACCCTGTCCAAAACCAGCCGAAGGTATTCCAGCACGCCGGGGAGGGAAATATCCAGGCAGTAATAGACCCCGTCCCAGTTGGGGTTCCACCCGGCCTTTACCGGCCCTCCCCTTTCGTCCCGCAGCAGCCATTGGGGTTTTTCCCTAAAGATACGGGCCTTCCTGGTAACGAGAAACGGCGCGAGCCAGAGCCCCGGCGTAAGGCCCGCCTCTTTAATTTTTTCCGCCAGGGGCCGCAAGCCCCGGGGGAAACGCCCCGTATCGATCTCCCAGTCCCCGACGGCCCTTTCCCAGCCGTCGTCAATCTGGAATACAGCGGGCTTTTTACGGTCCACATAACGCAGCTTGATAAGGTTGTCCGTTGTCAACAGGGCCTCAAGATCGGCAAGGAGGAGCTTTTCATTGATCCTGGTATAACGGTTGTACCACGATTCATAGCCCCCGATTGGGTCCGGCCCCTCAGGCAGGGGCTGTTGGTAGAGGGCCCGCAGGGAGTCCTTGAGGGCGAAAAAACCCCTTACGCAGAAAACACGGACCCCGGAAAGGGAACTCCCCGAGGGCCCCCCGGGGGTCTCCTCATAACGGGTGAACTCCAGATCGCGCCTTTCGGGGCTTACCGCGTAGATCGCCGGGGCGGCGCCGACCCTTTCGTCCGCCAGGACCAGATACCAGTCCCCGGCCCTGAGGTAGATGATGAAGGAAGCCCCTACCCAGCCTTTTTTCAGGGCCGGGCCCCTTCCCTTCCCCCGGCGCTTTTCCCCAAGCTCCCAGGGGGCGGCGGTAAGCAGCCGGAGCAGGGGGATGAGCCGCACCCCGGCGGGGAGGGTTTCCCCCGGAAAGAGCTCCCACCCCGGCGACCAGGACTGCCAGCCTCCGGCGTGGAGCATGATGGACCCCTGACCCGGCGCAAAGGCGGCGCGGGCTTCGGGAGGCGCCCCCGCCCTGTCCAGCAGTTCCGTCAGCGTGAGGGATTCCATCAGAAGAGCTCCGGCGGCGGGGATTTTACGGTAAAAGTAAGCCGCTGAATCGGGGAGAGCCCCCACCGGGCAATCGCGGTCAGGTGGCTTTTGGTAGGATAGCCCTTGTGCTTTTCATAACCGTATTCGGGATAAAACCATGAATACCGGAGCATCATGCGGTCCCGGGCGGTCTTTGCCAGTATCGAGGCCGCCATCACCTCGGGGACCCTGGCGTCCGCCTTGACCAGAGCCCGGCAGGGTATGGGGAGCCGGGGACAGTAGAGGCCGTCGGCTATGCCCCGGACTTCGCTGGAGGCCCCGGCGGCGTAACGGGGAAAGGCCGAGACAAGAGCTTCCCAGGCCCTGGTCATGGCGAGGAGGCTCGCCTTGAGTATGTTGATTTCGTCGATTTCTGAAGCCTCGGCCCAGCCTATACCCCAGGCGGCCCTTCCGGTAATCTCCGGAAGGGCTTCCTCCCTTTCCTTTTCCGTAAGCTTTTTTGAATCATCCAGCAGTTCCAGGGGGAAACCGGGGGGCAGTATCACCGCCGCCGCCGACACCGGCCCGGCCAGGGGCCCCCGCCCGGCCTCGTCAAAACCGCAGATCAGAGCCCTCAAGGGTCCCCCACCACGGAAAGCACCTCCCTGAGTTCCCCGTCCCGCCTGAAGTAGTACTTTTCCAGATCCTCCCCGGCGAGCCCCTCCAGTTCGTGGCTTAAATAATGAATCCAGGTATCCTCATCGTGTATCGAAAGTTCATGTTTACAGCACCAGTAATCGGGCTGTACGGGGAGCTGGCTGGGCTTATCGTAAAAGAATTTATAATCGTGGACCGCCACCTTAAGATCCTCCCGGGGTATGCCCTTTTCCAGTATTATCCCCGCCAGGTGGTTGATGGTTTCCCCGGAATCAAAGATATCGTCAACCAGAAGCACCTTGTCGCCGCTGCGCAGATGGGCCGGCTCGTAGGTCCAGCCCTCAACCTTGATCTGCCCCGCCCTCCGCAGATCCGTATAGGACCGGGCCACCACCGCTGCATAGTAGGTGGGCCTGCCCCGGCGGTTGACGATCTTAAAATATTCGCTAATCACGTTACCCAGATAGGCCCCGCCCCGGAGGGACACGTAAATCACATCGGGCAAAAAACCTTCGTTGAAGATACGCCCCGCCAGTTTAAGGGCGTTATCGCGGACCGTATCGTAGGGGAGGAATTCTTTCTTCATGGGTACAGTTTAACACGGGACCGGCCCCGCCTCAAGCGCCCGCATAGCCTTACGTTAAATCTAACCATGGGGACCTGAGAATCCTAAGTAAAAATCTAACCATAGCCAACTACAATCAAACCCTAAAGCAAAAATTTTGGGAGCAGCATGGAGTTGACTATGAAACAGAGACAGGCACTTGCGGACGTTACCGGACCGAGATACCGCACGGCGAAGAAGGCAAGAAAAAGCGTAATCCTGGATGAGTTTTGCCAAAGCTC
>JAISRD010000164.1 GCA_031273835.1 Treponema sp.
CCTCATGACGGGGGCTCGGCGGGCCCCTTTCCCAGGGCGGCGTTCACCTTCCATCTCCCCGAGATCATATATACCACTATAAGCAGCAGGGTCCCGGCGCTGGCAACCGGGGCGCCAAGACCCACGCCGAAGGGGCCCATGTTCAGGACTACCCCGAAGATCCAGCATACCGGTACCCGCAGAACCACTGCGGAAAGCATGCTGACAATCAGGGTAAAGACCGTGTGGCCCCCGCCTATGAGGAAACCGGAGATGCAGAATATAAAGGGTATGATGAGAAAATCAAAACTAAAGGAGCGCAGGTAAGTTACCCCGGCGGCAATCATCTCCGGGTCCCTGCTGAATATGGACAGTATGGGGACGGGAAAAACCTGAACCAGCACAAAGAAAAGCCAGGTAAGGATGACGGAAAAACCCGTTCCTATACGGCAGGCTTCCACGGCCCTGTCCATTCTGCCCGCCCCTATGTTCTGGGCCGCCATGGCGCCTATGGAGGCGCTCAGCGCCATGGTGGGCATAAAGGCAAAACTGTTGAATTTACCCACCGCCCCCACCGCGGCGGATGCGCTGACCCCGAAGAGGTTGACGATTGCCGTTAAAAACAGGAAGGAAAAGCTTGTTACGGCGTTTTGCGCGCAGGTCGGAAGCCCTATCCTGAGTATATTCGCCAGCTGATCGCCGTAAATCCTAAAGGATGAAGGCTTAAAATTAAAGCTGAAGCGGTTCCGTACCATATAAATGATACAGAGAAACATCGAAAGGGCCTGGGAGATCACCGTGGCCAGGGCCGCGCCGAAGGCGTCCCAGTGAAAAACCGCCACGAAAACCAGATCCAGCGCTATATTCACCATACAGGCCACAAGCACAAAGTAGAAGGGTTCCCTGGAATTCCCCATGCCCCGCAGTATGCCCGAGAGGGCATTGTAACCGAATATAAACACCACCCCGATTACCGTTACCGTAAGGTAGCTGTCGCTTTCCGCAAAGGCCTCCGCCGGGGTCTGAATAAGGCGGAGCAGCGGGGCCTTAAAAATCAGCATAAAAACGGTGATAAACGCCGACAGCATCAGGAGCAGCGTGATAATCGTCGCCGTTACCCGGTTTAGGGCCCCGCGGTCCTTCAGGCCCATGTACTGGCCTATAAGAACCGTGGCTCCCATACAGAGGCCGATAACCACATTGGTCAGAATAAAGGTAACCTGTCCCCCTATATTAACCCCGGACATGCTCACCGTCCCGGCAAAATTCCCCACAATCAGCATATCCGCCACGTTGTAGAGGGACTGAACCACGTTGGAGGCCAAAAAGGGCAGGGCAAAAAGCATTAATTTAACAAAAACCGGTCCCCGGGAGAGGTCATTTTCAATTTTCGGCATTAAATCAGTATACAGAACATACAATTTTTGGACAATGACGGCTTTTTACGAACTTGGTATTGACAAAAGTTACACAAAAGTATTATATTTATGTCCGTTATTACAACGGTAAGGGGTTGAGCGATGGAGTGGATACTTAGGATTATCCTCCCTCTTGCCGGGTTAACCTTAGGCTGGAGTATTAGATGGCTGTATGCCAGATTCCAACTTACAGCGTCGGAGCAGCGTGCCGACCGTATAAAACAGGATGCGATAAAAGAAGCTGAAGCCAAAAAGAAGGAAATATTTCTTGAAGCAAAAGAACAGGTTATTCGGGAACGCAACCAGCAAGAGAGGGAAACTCGGGAACGCAGGGCTGAATTGCAGCGATATGAGCGCCGCGTTTTACAGAAAGAGGAAGCATTAGAGAAGAAGACCAATCAGGTTGAAAAGGTTGAACAGCAGGCTGTCGAAAGAAACAGGCTGTTGGACGAACGGGAGCAGGAGCTCGAAAAGGAAGAGGATCGTTACCGTAAGGAACTGGAGCGTATTTCAGGCCTTTCCGTTAACGAGGCAAAGGCGCTTATTATAGCGGATTTGGAAAATGACGCTAAACATGACGCTCTGGCGCTGATTAACAAGATAGAGCAGGAAGCCAATCTCACGGCGGAAAAGAAAGCCAGGGATATACTTGTTACCACGATTCAGCGGGTCGCCGCCGAAGTTACCGGTGACGTAACGGTTACCACGGTAAACCTTCCCAACGACGAGATGAAAGGCCGTATCATAGGACGGGAGGGCCGTAATATACGGACCCTGGAAACCCTGACAGGGGTGGATATTATCATAGATGATACCCCCGAAGCGGTGGTTATCTCCTGTTTTGATCCGGTCCGGCGGGAAATTGCCAAGGTCAGCCTGGAACGGCTTATAATTGATGGCCGCATACATCCGGCCCGCATTGAAGAGGTGGTTTCCAAGGTCAGCAAGGATATTTCCCAGAAGATCTTTGAAGAGGGCGAAAAGGTCCTTTTTGACGTGGGTATACACAATATCAGTCAGGAAGCCATACGGGCCCTGGGGCGGCTTTACTTCCGCACAAGCTACGGCCAAAGCGTGCTGTACCACTCCAAGGAAGTGGCGGTTATTGCCGGTATCCTTGCGGCGGAACTGGGGGTTAACCGGGAACTGGCCAAGCGGGGCGCCCTGCTACATGATATAGGCAAAGGCGCCGAGTCGGATTCGGATATGAACCACGCGGAAATAGGCATGGACATGGCCCGTAAAATGGGCGAGGACCCCAGGGTAATCAACGCCATTGGGAGCCACCACAATGACATAGAGCCTTCCTGCGTTGAGGCGGTGCTGGTACAAATTGCCGACGCCATCAGCGCGGCCCGTCCCGGCGCCCGGCGCGAAACCCTGGACAACTATATCAAACGGCTTGAGAACCTGGAAAACATAGCCGAAGGCTTTATCGGCGTGGACAAGGCCTACGCCATTCAGGCGGGCCGGGAACTGCGCATCATCGTCAACAACGAGGCCCTCAACGACGATCAGTCCAAAGGACTTGCCAAGGAGATTGCCAAGAAGATCGAAAACGATCTGCGCTATCCGGGGCGTATAAAGGTAACTATAATACGGGAGACCAGAATTGTGGAATATGCCCGCTGATTGACTTTCACGGTCCTCCGTTATATAATCCTCCCTATGACTCCTAAACGGTTGGAAAACATCTTCGTTCAAAAGGTGACTGCCGGTGCATCCTGGGTGGTGCATAGGATTGGTGATTTTTTTATGTGGATCCTTAGGGGCCTTTCCCGAACCTACACGATCATTTTAATCCCCCATTCCGAAAAACGGATGTATAATATCCGGATTTCGTTTATCACCCTGGCCCTGGCTTTTCTTATTTTCCTCGCCGCCGGCGGGGCCTTTTTCTGGTACAGCGCCCTTACGGGAAGTTCCCGGGGTATTTTCCCCGAAAAGGACAGCCGCCTTAAGGATACGGAAATAGCCCTGGCCCAGCTTCGGGAAGAGGTAAACCAGCTGTCCAGAACGGCCCGGAATTTTGAGGCGGTCCTTTCGGACGCCCTTTCCAGTCTGGGGGCCGACGCCTCGGCCGTCGCCTCCCAGGGCGGGGGGTCTTCTTTCTTTAACTTCAGCGGCGGCGGCGACGCCCTGCGGGAAATGGAGGATCTGCGGCAGCTTGCGGGCTATCTTTCTTCCGCGGTAGAGCCGGTTAAGGAAATCGGGGCGATTCTGGATTCCCAGAGTACGATCCTGGCGGAAATTCCCAGTACCTGGCCCGTCAGGGGCGGCATCGGCCACTTTACCACCTTTTTTGGCATAAGCCCCGATCCTTTTACCGGGGCGCCCCATATGCATACGGGGATCGACATTTCCACCTACCGTTCAGGCGACCCGGTTGTGGCCACCGCCGACGGGCAGGTCGCGCTGCTGGCTTACGACGCCAACGGTTACGGCAATTACATTGTGGTACGGCATCAGCACGGCTTTTATACCCGCTATGCCCATCTCCTGTCCTTCCGGGTTGAAGCGGGACAGCAGGTTAAACAGGGGGAAGTAATCGGATACATCGGCAATACCGGCCGTTCCACCGGACCCCATCTCCATTACGAAGTCCATATAGGCTCGGATGTGGTGGACCCATACAAGTACCTCAATATCCGGCCCAGCCCGGTAAGGTAGCCATGGCAGCTCCCCGGGCAAAGAAAAAAAAGCAGAACGAATTTGTCGTCAACACCATCATCGGCCCCCATTCCTTTATCAGGGGGGAGGTGAATTCAGGCGGGTTTACCAGGGTTGACGGGTACATGAAGGGCAATCTCCACGCCGAAGGCAGGGTTGTGGTGGGGGAAAATGCCCGGATGCAGAGCAGCATTACCGGCACCGCCGTTACGGTGGGGGGAGTGGTAACGGGCAATGTACTTGCCAGCGAAAGGCTTGTGGTACTTTCCTCGGCGGTCATTCTGGGGGATATTACCACCAGACGCATAGAGGTACACGAGGGTTCCCTGGTTCACGGCAGGATCAGGGTCTGCCAGACCGAGGAAGCGTGGAAGAGGGCCGCTTCCGAATACCAGGATAAAAGGCATGGCTGATATTGTCTTTCCCGACGGTTCCGCCCCCCTCTTTAACCCCGGCGTCTACGGCGGGCAGCTTAACGGAGCCTCCGCCGAAGCCGGAAAGACCTCCGGTTCAAGGCCGGGCAGGGCCGCCAAAAAACGTTCCTTCAGGTCCCTCTTTGAAAAGACCGTCCCGCCGGATCTGCGGGAACTGCCCCCTTCGGAAGAATCGGTACAGCGTCTTCTGGACGAGATACACAGCTTAGGCGACGCCCTTTCCAAACGACCCTTTCTTGAGGAAATTAAGGATTACCGGCAGGCGGTGGGGAATTTTATCCACTATGTGGTGGAGAACGGTCTTGCCATGGAAGAACATACCAGCGGCGTCAATCTCTTAAAACGCAAGAAGTTTACCCTTGTACAGGTAATTGATAAAAAGCTGGAAGATATGGCCGCGGTGATACTTAAGAATCAGGCCGGCCAGCTGGAGATACTCGCCGCCCTGGACGAAATTCACGGCCTTTTGGTGGATCTGCTGGAATGACCGGCCTTGCGCGAATTGAAGCGCTGCGGAGTTAAAATGTATGGATGAATATAAGGATATTGAAGGGGAAGAGGATATTTCCGCCCTGGAGGACAAACCGGAAGATCAAACCCTGGATACCGCCGTCATAGTCCAGGAGGGGAACTTAAACCTGGAACCCGACACCCCGGTGTACAGGCTCAGGCTTTCCTATTCAAATGAAACCTTTCTCGCGGCCTACAAGGGGGAGCCCCTCTTTCCCGGCGCCGTGGTGCTGGTTCCCACCCGTTACGGCAGGGATCTGGCCCAGGTCCTGGGCCCCGTAAAAAATACCCAGCAGGAAATCGCCCGGATCGAAAGGCCCGCGGATCAGGCGGATCTGGACCAGGCGGAGGAAAACAGGGCTCGGGAAAACGAGGCCTTTAAGATCTGCAAAGAAAAGATAGAAGCCCACAGGCTGGAGATGAAGCTGGTTTCGGTCCATTTTCTGCTGGAGGAGGCAAAGATACTCTTCTTCTTTACCGCCGAAAGCCGGGTGGATTTCCGGGAACTGGTAAAGGACCTGGTTGCGGTATTCCACACCCGCATTGAACTGCGCCAAATCGGGGTGCGGGATGAATCCCGCGTCGTGGGGGGCCTGGGGGTCTGCGGCAGGCCCTACTGCTGCCACGTCGTTTCGGACAAACTAAAGGCCGTTTCGATCAAAATGGCAAAGGATCAAAACCTTTCCCTCACCTCAATGAAAATTTCAGGTTCCTGCGGACGCCTGCTGTGCTGTCTGGCCTATGAACATGCCTATTACAGTGAACAGCGGAAGCTCATACCCCAGGAGGGGACCAGGCTGGCCTACGACGGGATAGGCTGGCGGGTAACGGAGGTAAATGTGGCCTGCGGGAAACTCTCTTTAAGCGGGGAAGACGGCCGTTTGCTGACCCTTCCCTTCTGCCGTTTTGAAAAGCTTGATAATAAGTGGGTAATACGACCCGAGGAGGCCTGCTGCGCCCCCTAAGGCCCTGCGTCCCGGCCTCTATGCTTTTCTGCCTTTCCTCGTCGCTTACCTTATCCATCGCCTATAATGTCGCCGATATCCTTTCCTATCACTTCCGGCCTTACATCGAAGGCCTGGACGATTTCGGCCCCCTTCTCGTAGACATAACGCATGGTATAGACCGACATCTTGCCGCATCCGTACTGGGCGATCCGTAATTTTCTGTTCATATAGAGTAAGTCCTTAAAGATTGAATTTGCCTTGATTATACCACAGAGTATAGCATTTTTTACAAAAAACATTAAAATTATTCCATGCCGGTACTCAGGGTGATTATGATAGGCGACGTGGTGGGCGAGCCGGGGCTCGGTATCCTGGAAAAGCTCCTGCCGGGGCTAAAGAAGAAACATTCCGCCGACGCGGTTATCGTCAACGGGGAGAACGCCGCTGGGGGTTTCGGGCTTTCGGCGGAAACCCTTGACCGCATACTTGCCGCAGGGGCGGACGTGGTTACCGGGGGCAACCATGTCTGGGAAAAACGGGAATTTTGGCCCGTACTGGACGCGGTCCGGGACCCCCGTCCGGTGATCAGGCCGGCGAATTACCCCGGCGGAACCCGCAGGCCCCTGGTTCCGCCCCTCCCCGGCCGGGGTTTCCTTCCGCTGGAAATAAACGGCTTCCCCCTGCTGGTGATAAACCTTCAGGGCCGGGAACTGCTTTCGTCCGTGGACTGCCCCTTTGACTGTTTTGACAGGATCTTTGACGAGCAGACCGGGCCGGGGCAGGCCGGAGGCCCGGCGGGGCCCCGGGCGGTTATCGTGGATTTCCACGCCGAAGCCTCCGAAGAAAAGGAGGCCCTGGCTTATTACCTCGACGGCAGGGCGAGCCTTGTGGCCGGCACCCATACCCATGTGCAGACGGCGGACGAGCGCATACTTCCCAGGGGAACCGGCTATATCACCGACCTCGGCATGACCGGCGCGGTGAACGGGGTGATCGGCATGGACGCGAAGATCTGCATTAACCGGGCCCGTACCCAGGTGGCCTACCGTATGGAATGCGCCGCCGGAGGAAGGGGGAACTGCGCCGTTCAGGGCATTGCCGCGGAAATCGACGGGGAAAGCGGAAAAACCCTCTCAATAACCCGGATACAGGAAAGGCTCTGATCCGCGTAATCCCGCAGGGGGCCCTCCATCCCGCCCTTAGGGGGCGGTCCTGTTGAGGGGGCTGCCTATCCAGATCCCCTCGCCCAGATAATCAAGACGTTTACCGTCAATAAGTATCTGCACGTCCTTTACATTGCTGAACTCGGTGGCGGTCCAGACCACCTGCCGGAGCTGGGCGGCGTAGCCTTCGATTCCGTAGGTATTGAACAGAAAATCCTCGCTGAAACTTACATAGGCGGTGCTTCCCTGTACCGCCGCGCTGAGTATCCTCGCCTCCGGAGGTATGAGGGACATGAGGCCCTTTTTTTCTTCATCCCCCAGGGGCCCCCGGATCGCCGCTTCCAGGGCGTCCCGCAGGGGGGAGGCGCTTTTGGGCAGGGTACGCTGTACCCTGGCCGGAAGTACGGCGCCGTCGTTATCCACCCTGATAAGGTACACCGTCCGCGAAACGGTTTCCTCCGCCGGGCCCCCCGCCGCCGCCGTCCCCCCGCCTTCCACGGGGACCGGAGCTTCCGGGGGAAGGGCCGGATCGGAGCTTTCCGCCGCCCCGCTTTCATCTTCCGTACCAGACGGGGCCCCGCCGCTTTCCGGCTCCGCTGCGGTCTCCCCTTCCCCGGCGGGGAGTTCCTCACCGTTGTTAAAGAGCCGTTCAAGGGCCCTGGTTTCCCTGAGGGTTTCCTGAATTTTAGGCCAATTTACCGCGAAAAGAAGGGCCACCCCGATGATAAAGGCCACCCAAAAGAGAATCCACCCGAAGCCTGAGCTTTTTTTTCCTTTTGCCGCCACGCTGCTATACTACGCCCTTCCCCGCCGCGGGGTCAACCG
>JAISRD010000236.1 GCA_031273835.1 Treponema sp.
ATTTTGAAACGGGGATTATGCATGAGGGTGTTACTTTTTGTTAGCCTCGCCTTGCTAAGCGCCTGTTCTACCGCGCCCAAGAAGGCCCCGGAGATTCGCTCCCAGCGGGAAGGCGCCGAGAAGCAGCTTGAACTGGCAAACCGCCAGGTTGAGCGGGGGGACTTTGAGGGCGCCCTGGCCCTGCTGGATTTTGCCCGGCAGCTTGCCATAAGCGCTGACGATCCCGGCCTGCGGGTCCGCACGGCCCTTTCCCTGGGGAATATCTACTTCTACCAGGGCCGGATGGAGGAGGCGGACGCCGAATGGGCCGCGGCCCTGGCGGAAGCCCAGGCATCGGGGAACAGGGAGCTTGCCGCCGCCGCCCGGATTTACGGGGCCCGGGGCCGGCTCCTGAGGGCCGCAGCGGAAGGGAACGGTGCGGCAGCCGCGGCTGCGGTAAAGAACGACGTAAACCGGGCCATGGAGGGGATTAAGAACGACAAGCTGTCCCTTGCCCTGGGCTGGACCGTTATCGGCCTGGCGGAAAAGGAAAGCCGCCGTTTTGGCGAGGCGGAGTCTGCGGTAAAAAAGGCGGTGGCGATCTACCAAAAGGAAAACTACCTGGAGCAGGCCGGCTATGGCTGGTACCTTATCGCCTCTATCCGATCGGTGGCGGGGAACTACGCGGAAGCCGAAGCCGCCCTGGGGGAGGCTATCGCCCTGGACCGCCGGGCGGAAAATTCCTGGGGCCTGGCCATGGATTGGCGGGCCCTGGCGGATGTGCGCCGCAAGGCCGGCAAGACCGCCCTGGCGGAGGAAGCCGCCGCCCGCTCCGCTGAAATTCAACAGGTCCTGGGGGAAAGGTAAGAACAAAAAATAAAAAGCAGATAGTGGGCGGCTCCGTACAACCGCCTTCCGGCGGATTTTTCATTAACCACTTTAGCCGCTTCCGGGGAAAGGCAGCGGAAAAAACATGGTAGTAATGTTTTCTATGGCCCCCTCGTATTCCCCCATCAGCACCAGATCCGAAACCGCATCTATCTTTCCCCGCTCCTCCGCGTCCAAAGGCATTTTTTCAAGTTCCCCCAGAAGCGAATCAATCTCCTCCATGTTTTTCGCTTCCAGCGCAGCCTTTAGAGACGCGTACTTTTCTTTAAGCGCCAAAACATCCCGATTCTTTTCCTTCGTGTCCGTGGACTCAAGCTTCGATGCGGCAAATGGTTCTTCCGCTGTTTCTTTTCCTATCGCTTTTACCAGTTCCGAAAGAAGCGTATAAAAGGCGGATAATTTTTCCGCAATGACCGCCGTATCCCCGGCTTTTCCCGCCGCTTCCAAGGCCGCCGCTTCCTTTGACACCTCCGCCGCGCCAATGGTTCCGGCGGCGCTTTTCAGCGCATGGGCTTGGGCTGCAAAGTCAGCCAGCTCCGTTTCAAGCGGCGGCTTTGCAAACAGGGGCAGCCTCCCTTCGGCATCCCGGTAAAATTGGGCCAGCACTTTCCGGTAAGCGGCTTCCGTCCCTCCGGTCATGTTTATACCCTTCCGCACGTCCACCCCCGGTATGGCCATGCCGGTTTCTCCGGTAAACGTTTCCCGTTCGGCCTTTGTTTTTATCCGTTTTTCCGGGGGTATCCATTTGCCGATAACCTCATCCAGTTTCGCTATTTCTATGGGTTTGGAAATATAATCGTTAAAGCCTTTTTCAAGAAACATTTCCCGCATACCGGAAACCGCGTTGGCGGTTAAGGCTACGATGGGCAGGGTTTTATAGTGTCCTCCCTCCAGTGAACGGATAGCCAGGGTTGCCTCAATGCCGTCCATCCCCGGCATCATGTGATCCATTAGGATCAGGTCGTACTGATTTTTCTGTACAAGATTAATTGCTTCCGGGCCCCCGGCGGCCCTGTCTATGTTCATCCGGTAAGGCGCAAGAAGACCGGCCGCGACATCCAGATTGGTGGCAATATCATCGACAATCAGAATATGGGCGCCGGGCGCGGTAAAACGAATCCCCGGACTTTCAATCTCATGGTAGCCCTTGTCAACAGGATTTCCGTTAAGGATATTGGCCGCCGCCACCGGTTGTATCGGCATAAAGAGCGTATGAATACCGGGCCGGGCGGATTCGCCGTATTCCGCAAGGAGTACCAGCACCGCGTCGGAATTATGTTCCGTTAAAATTTGCTGGGCCGCGCCAAAGAGCATGGACGGGGTAAATACATATTGATAAGAACGGCTCGTCAGAAGCTCAAGAAATTCTTCCCGGCTTTGCGCCAGGGAACAGCCGGCCCCCAGATTGTCCAGCGTATAAGCAATTGATTCAGCGCAAATCCGGCGGTTTTCAAAAACCAGGACGCTTTTTGTTTCGGGCGCGGTTACCGCCGCAAAGGGTGTGCGGTCCCGTATATCCTGGGGGATGCGGACGGTAAAAACACTTCCCTTTCCATATTCGCTTTGCGCCGTTATGTCCCCGCCCATTAACACGCAGAGGCTCCGGGTTATGGCAAGGCCCAGGCCCGTCCCCTCTATGCCCCGGTTTTGTTTTGCGTCAAACTGGATAAAATCGCCGAAGAGTTTTTTCATATCCTCCGGTTTAATGCCGATTCCCGTATCGGCAGCCTCAAAACAAAGCGTAATTTTTTGCTCTTGTCCGTCATATTCTTCACCATATACCGTAAGAATGATATGCCCTTCTTTGGTGTACTTTATCGCGTTGCTCAGGATATTAAGCAGAATTTGCCGTAACCGTACCTCGTCGCCGTATAATTTATCCGGCAGGGAGCCGTCTATTTTGGTAACAAAGGTAACAGGCTTTTCATTAATCCTTGTTCTGATAATGCTAATCACATCGTTGATCAATGACGAAAACAAATAATCCGCCGGGATAATATCCAGTTTTCCCGATTCAATCTTGGAAAAGTCCAAAATATCGTTGATGATGGAAAGGAGGTTATTCCCCGCCTGTTTTATGCTCCCCACATACTCCCGCGCCTGTCTGCCCAATTCTTCCCGCAGGGTTAATTCACTCATACCGATAATGGCGTTCATGGGGGTGCGGATCTCGTGGCTCATCCGGGCCAGGAACGATGATTTCGACTTGTTTTTCTCATCGGATTTCATCCGCGCCGCGCTTATCCTTAATAACAGGTAAGTCAGGGCGCAGGCAAGGACGAAGCCCAAAATGGACAGAATAAACGCCGCGTAGTACAGATCCCGGTAATAGGCCCAGGCGGGAGTAATAAGGCCCACATACCATCCGTTAAACATCCGCCGGAAAAAGGCAATGACCCGACCTCCCCCGGAATCATCATATTGAAGGGCAGTTATTTCTTCCCCCTGCCTGAGCCTTCGGGATATTTCCCCAAAAGGCCCTCCCAGTTCCTGTAACTGCCGGCCAAGAGCATCCTGTTCGGGATAGGTCATGATTACCATGTTTTGGCTGACGACAATTCCGTAGCCGCCGTTTCCCAGCCGGAGGGTTTTAATATAAGTGTTGAGCCATTCCATACTCAAATCTATGGCGAGGATACCGTAAAGTTTTCCCTCCTCGTCGGTAACGTTCCG
>JAISRD010000251.1 GCA_031273835.1 Treponema sp.
GTACAACTGGCGTTGGAAATAACATGATCACTGGCCGGATTGTATTTATCGTTGTTGACCCCCATGACAAAGGTGGGGATCTTCTTTTCCTTGCCCTTGGCGGGGGCGGAAATGATCACTTTTTTGGCCCCCGCTTCCAGGTGGCCGAAGGCGTTATCCCCGGTAAAAAGGCCGGTGGATTCGATCACATATTCAACCCCCAGCTTGCCCCAGGGAAGGTTCTTAAGTTCCTTTTCCGCCATGACGCATTGAATTTCATGGCCGTTGACCACAAGAATATCGTCCTCCGCCGCGCCGGCGCTCTTTTTGGTACTGATCGCGGCCTTCATTCTGCCCTGGGTAGAATCGTATTTAAGCTGATAGGCGAAATACTTAGCGTCGGTGGTAATATCGGTTACCGCCACCACATCGATCTTATCCTTGCCCAGCAGCCCCTGATCCACCATTGACTGAAAAACCAGGCGGCCGATACGTCCGAAACCATTAATAGCAACTTTCATGACAAAAACCCCCAAAAGATTCGTATAGTATTGATACTTTGAGCTTAGTCAAAAGGAAGGAAATAGTCAACGGGGACGCCTGATATTGCAGCAATTCTCAGTTTACCCCCCATCATTGTTGATGAAGTCCTCCGCCCTTATCTCCTTACCCGTTAAGCGCCCTTAACTCGCTCCGGACCGCCTCCGCCAGCTCCGCCGCCGCCCCGCTTAACGGAACCGGCCGCGCTTCTTTTTCGCTTCGGCGCTTGATCTCAACCCTGGGTTCGCCGCCTGAAAGATTTTTGTCCCCCGCCACAACGCGCCAGGGTATGCCCATTAGGTCGGCGTCGTTGAATTTGACCCCGGCCCGCTCGTCCCTGTCGTCAAGCAGAACCTCAATACCCGCCCCTTCCAGTTCCGCGGCGAGGGCGTCGCAGGCGTCCCTGACCGCCCCCTGGTACTTGATGGGGATTATAATCACATGATAGGGCGCCACCGTGACCGGCCAGATGATCCCCGCTTCGTCGTGGTGTTCCTCGATAACCGAGGCCAGGGTGCGGTCAAGGCCTATGCCGTAACAGCCCATGATGGGGATATGGCTTTTGCCGTTTTCGTCGAGGTACGAGACTCCCATGGAGGAGCTGTACTTATAACCCAGCTTAAAAATGTGGCCCAGTTCGTTGCCCTTTTTTTCATACAGTTCCCCGCCGCAGAGGGGGCAGCGGTCCCCTGCCTTTACGGTACGGATGTCGGCGGTGAGCCAGCCCGTAAAGTCCCTGCCCCAGACCGCGTGCCGGTAGTGGACGTCCTTTTCCAGCGCCCCGGTTACGGCGTCCTTCATCCCGGTAACGGTCTCGTCGAGTATCACCGGCACGGAGCTAAGGCCCACGGGTCCCGCAAAGCCCACCGGAGCGCCGGTGATACGGACCACGTCGGTATCCGAGGCGAGGCTCAGTTCCGAAGCTTTAAGGGCCGCTGCAAGCTTTGCCTCGTTCACATCCAGATCCCCCCGGATCGCCGCTGCAAAAAAGACCTCGCCGTAGCTTTCAGGAGCGCCGGGGGCGGCCCGCGTTCTTACAAGGGTTTCGGAACCCGGCGCTCCGCTTAAGTCCAGTTCCACATTCACCGCCCGGTAGATCAGGGTTTTGATAAAGTTCTTCGCGTCGGTTTTAAGGAAGGCGCAAAGCTCCCCGATGGTCTTAACATCGGGGGTATCGATCTTTTCGAGGGGCGGCGCCTCCCCGCCGGAAGGGGGCCCGTCGTCGCCTTTGCACCCGGCCTTTTCCACATTGGCCGCGTAATCACAGCCCCTACAGAGCAGCAGGGTATTATCGCCGATCTCGCTTTCCACCATAAATTCTTCCGATCCCGAACCGCCCATGGCCCCCGAATCGGCCCTGACGGGAATCACCGTAAGGCCGCAGCGCTTAAAGATACGCCTGTAGGCCCGGCCCTGGGCCTGGTAGTGCTCATCCAGGCTCCCCTCATCGGTATGGAAAGAATACGCGTCCTTCATCACAAATTCCCGGCTCCGCATCACCCCGTAACGGGGGCGTATCTCGTCCCGGTATTTGGTATTGATCTGGTACAGTGAAAGGGGAAGCCGGCGGTAACTGGAAAGCTCGTCCCGCACCAGGGCGGTAACCGCTTCCTCGGCGGTGGGGGAAACCACAAAATCCGCCCCCAGCCGGTTTTTTACCCGCAGCAGCGCCTCGCCCATGGAATCCCAGCGGCCCGACTCTTTCCACAATTCACCGGGCACTACCACGGTGGGCTTTATCTCAAGACTGCCTATGGCGTCCATCTCTTCGCGGATGATGTTTTCCACCTTGCGGAAACTCCTTAGGCCCAGGGGAAGGTACGCGAAAAGACCGTTGGACAGCTTGCGGATCATCCCCGCGCGGAACATAAGCCGGTGGCTCGCTATAAGCGCGTCCCCCGGTTCCTCCCGCAGGGTGGGAATAAAGGTATGGGAGAATTTCATGGCTCCCATTTTAACGGAAAACGGGGTAAAGAGGGAAGCTGAAAAGGGGTGCGCTTGTTATTCACCCCTTGAAACTGCCGTGTTTTTTACTACAATAAGCTCTTATGAAGAGAGCATACGGGTATTCGGTGGGGCGCTTTTTTCCGGCCCTTCTTATTCTGCTTGCCTTAAGTGTTTTAACCGCCGACGCGCAGGAAAGCAGGAGAAACAGGGCGGAGCCCAGGGGGAGGACGGAAATCCGGGGAAAAACGGAGCCTAACGCGAAGGTCGCCGATACTTCCCGGTACCGCTATGGTTTTGATATTTCCGTAAACACCCTGGGTTTCAGCATAGTCCTGAACGGAACGGAGCTGGTTTCCTTTGAGGGGGGGCCGTCCTATTCAAAATCCCTGGATATAAACGACTGGATGATTTCGGGGGACAACGAATTTACGATCACCCTTTTTTGGCCGGATAACAAAAAATTCAATTCCGGCGCGGCTTCGGGGCTTTTTGCCCTGAGTTCCGAAAAACTGGAGTCCGCCGGGCAGGGTTCGGGGGAAAAAACCGAGCTCTTCAGCCGGAGCTGGCCCGCCCCCGGCGCGGAGGAAAACTACCCCTTGAGCGTATCGGGGCGTTTTAAGCCGGACCGCTTTAATCCGGTCCTGATAGAGCGGGGCGAGCTCTTCAACGGGGTGCTGTCCCGTTCCGATCAGGAGGAAATTACCGCCGAGGTGGAAAAGCTCAGGCAGGCCTTTGCCGCGAAGGATCTTGACGCGGTAAACGCGCTTTTTGCCGATAAGTACGCCGATATTGCCGCCGCCCGTTTTCTTAAACCGGAGGAGTACCGGGCCGAAATGGACGGCTTCTACAGCGGGCTTTTCGCCAGGGAGGCCTTTACGGTCCGCCCCCTTTACAGCCGCTATAACTTCCAGTCCGCCGCCGCGGGCAGGCTGGTTAAGGTGATGCAGGGCAGCCTTGGTTTTCCCGAACCCGCCCTGATAATGAGCTACCGGGAAAACAGAAGAACCCTCCGTTACGATCTGGATTTGTATTTTGCCAAGATCGGCGGCAGATGGGTCATTGTACGGTAGTAAGGGCATGAATATCCTCCAATCCGTTTTTTTGGGGATCATTCAGGGGCTTACCGAATTTCTTCCGGTAAGCAGTTCCGGCCATTTGGTGCTGGTGCAGCAAATAATGCATATTTCCGGGCCCGCGCTTTTTTTCGACACCCTCCTGCACGGCGGCACCCTGATTGCCGTTTTCATCGCCCTCCGCAGGGATATCTGGAATATTCTGCGCAGACCCCTCCGGCGTCTTACCCTTATGCTGGCGTTTGCCACGGCGGTAACGGCGGGTTTTGCCTTTTTGTTAAAAGACGCCATGGAGGAAGCCTTTGCGTCCGCCCGCTGGCTGGGACCGGCGTTTCTTATAACCGCCGCCGCCCTTTTTTTTGCCGAATTCCGTTCCCGTACCTACGGCAAGTTTAAAAACGAGGCGGAAATGGGCTGGTTTGACGCCCTGCTTATCGGCGCCCTCCAGGGGCTTGCCATAATTCCCGGTATTTCCCGCTCGGGTTTTACCCTGGCGGGGGCCCTTTCCCGGCGCCTTGAGCGGGATCTGGCGGCGCGTTTTTCATTTCTCCTTTCCATACCGGCCATAGTGGGGGCCCTCGTTTTTCAAATTCGGGAGATCATGAAGATCGCCGCCGCCCCAAGCGTTAATCCCGGCTCGGAACTGGGGATCTTCGGCGGGATAGATCCCGCCGCCATGGCGGCGGGAACCCTTACGGCGGCCCTGGTGGGCTTTGGGGCGGTAACGCTGATGCTCAGAATAATACGGAAACGATCCCTCATGGGCTTTGGCATCTATACGGCGCTTTTGGGCCTGTTAATTTTGGCGGATCAGTTTATCACCCATCTGGTATTTTGAACTTTAACGGTCTTTTGCTATGCTTTATTTAACAGGCGGATCCAAGGGGCCGATAGTATAAGATAAGGCTGAAAACTACAAGCAGGGGAGGGCGCTGTTTTGCTTGGAAGAATAATCGTTTTATTGCTCCTCATTATTGTTCTGGCCGGGGGCGGTATACTCTGGTTTGATTACCTGGGTGTCATCGATGCCAAAGACGCGCTTTCCCCCGTTTTCCGTTTGATAGGCCGCGAAAGCCGTACCCGGTCCGATTTGGAACCCGATGAATACCTAAACCTCAACGATGAACGTTTTGCCATGCTGCTTGAGGCCCAAACGCTCCGGGATCTGGATATGGAAAAACGGGAGGCCGAAATCGCCCAAAAATACGGCGAAGCCGAACAAATGGCCCAGGAATTGGAAGAAAGACAAAAAGCGCTGGAAGATCAGGAAAAATCAATCAATGATGCCCGGTTAAGCGCCGAAAATGAAAGTAGAAATATCGAAGGCGTTGCCCAGTATCTGGTCAATATGCCCCCGGCGCAGGCGGTGGCGATTATTGCCCAGATGGATGATCAGCACGCCATCGACATTTTCCGGAAAACCGATGAACTAGCCCAGCGCGGCGGGACCGGTTCCATTGTGCCCTACTGGATGTCCCTGCTGCCCCCCGAAAAGGCGGCGGAAATTCAGCGTAAAATGGTCCGTCCCTGATACGTTCCCGGCCTCCGGAGCAAAGTTAAAGGAGGCCGGATGTTAATACACCCCCAAATACAAGTTCCATCTGAAGCCGGCGGAGTCCCCCGTGGTTTAGATCCGTCGTTTGAAGGGATTAAGGATTCCAGTTATGAAATCCAGGGGACCGCCAGCGGATCCCCGGGGACCAAAAGGGGCCGGAAAAAAGACGGTCTTGGGGTCTTTTCCCAATTACTTGCAGGGTTATTTAAGCAAAAAGGACCGGAAACGGGACCGGAAAAAGCCGGGGGGTCTGTTATGGCTTTCGGTCTTGACCGGAAAAAGCCCCGCGAGGCCGACGGGCCGGTCCCGAGGGGCGGAAAAGATCCCCTGGGAAACAAAAAATCCGAAGGACCCCTGAAGCTTGCGGCGGAGCAGGGGCCGAAGGAAAAAAAATCCGCCAAATCCCTCGATTCTTTCGATCCTTTCACTTCCTTCAAGTCCTCTGATTCTCCCGCTTCTCTTGATTCCCCGGATTCTCTCAACGCCCTCAATCCCTCCAATGGGGAATCAGGTCCGGCTTCCGGACAGGCGCCGGGGGATCTTTCGTTCTTCGGGGAAGAAAGGCCGGACGGTTCCGTAACCCTTTTAGGGGGGGATGAAAATTATGGGGTCCCCCCAACGCTGGGAAAGGAGGGCCGGAGATCCGCCCTTAGGGGTTCCGAAAAGGGGGAGAATCCCACCGGAAAGACCGAAAAGTTCCGCCGGGAATATCCCGCCGTGTCTCTCCAGCTTCCGGTGGAGGATAAAAAAAACCGGGAAAGCCGGACGGGTGACAGGGTCCGGGACAGGCGCAGGACCGTGGAAGTAACGGATCTCCGGGCCGGAACCGGCCCGGAAGCGGCGGCCTCCCTGTCTCTTAAGGCCCTGGAGGAGACCCGCAATTCCGGCGAGATGGTTGTTGATCTGCGGCCGGTTTCGGCAAAATCCGGCGGTTCGGGGAGCTCCGAAAACTTCCCCTCCGAAATACCCCGGGGGCAGGAGAGTTTCGAAACCATGCTGGCCAGGGAACTGGGGGGGGAACTTTCCCAGGATATTGTAAAACAGGCGGCCATCGTACTGAGAAACGGAGACAGCGGT
>JAISRD010000070.1 GCA_031273835.1 Treponema sp.
AAGAGTACCCTGGCCCTGGTGGACAACGATACCCTTCTTGCCTCGTCATTCTCGCAGTATCAGACCTTTCTTAACGAAAGCACCGTTATTACCGGCACCGCCGATGCGGCCATGGTGGAACGGGTGGGGCTGAGGATCAAGGCGGCGGCGGAAAAATGGGCCGCCGCCGAAGGTCAGAGCGCCTATCTGGCAAAGTACCAATGGGAATACCGGCTGGTAAAATCCGACGAAGTTAACGCATGGTGTATGCCCGGAGGCAAGATCGTGGTGTATACGGGGATACTGCCCGTTACCGGGGATGAAACGGGACTGGCGGTAGTGCTGGGCCATGAGGTGGCCCACGCCCTTTTGAATCACGGGCAGCAGCGTTCCAGTGCGGCCGTACTCCAGCAGATCGGCGCCGCGGGAATTTATATTTTTACCGCCGAAAAAAGCGCCCAATCCCAGCAACTTGCCATGACCCTTTACGGCGTCGGTTCCGAGCTGTTTGGAACCCTGCCCTTTTCCCGGTCCCATGAAAGCGAGGCCGACCATATAGGGCTGATACTCATGACCCTGGCGGGGTATAACCCGGATTATTCCGTATCTTTCTGGGAGCGGATGAGCGCCCTGGGGGCCGGGAAATCCCCGGAATTTTTAAGTACCCACCCTTCGGACGCGACCAGGATCAGGAACTTAAGATCCTGGATACCCGAGGCCAGGGCCAGGGCGGCGGCGCTATAGCGGCGCCGTAAATGTAAGCGCCGGAGGATGCTGAAATTTCTCCATACCGCGGATCTTCATCTGGGGAAAAGCTTTCATGATTATTCCCTTATTGAGGATCAACGGTATCTTTTGGGAAACTTCGTTGAAGTTCTCTCCGATCCCTCATACAACGCCCTCGTCATAGCGGGGGATGTTTTTGACCGGTCCATTCCTTCACCGGAAGCGGCGGCGCTGTTCAGCTCCTTTTTGGGGGATCTGAAAAAGGCCCGACCGGATCTGACGGTCCTCATCATTCCCGGTAACCATGACTCCCCCCGACGGCTCGCTTACGGCAGGGAACTTTTCAGCGGCCTGGGGATACACATAGTATCCGACCCTGCGTCCGCCTTTGAGCCGGTCCTTATCGGGAACGGAAGAGAAAGCTGCGCCTGTTTTCTCCTCCCCTTTCTCTATCCGGGGGAATTGCGCCGCGGCGCGCCGCATTCAGGGGGATGCGCTCCGGCGGACCCGGCGGGGGGAGCGGAGCCGGTCGGCGCAGTGAATCCCGCCGCTACGGATGCGGACAACGCCGTAAAACCCGCCGAAATGACCGGGTCCGCCGAAACGGGCGTATCAGTCGAAGCGGACTTGCCCGCCCGTACCCAGGCGGCGCTGGCGGCGGAAGCCTCCGTCCGCCTTGAGGCGGCCCGGCGTAAATCCCTCGCCGGGGGGGCCGACTATACCCTGCTGCTGGCCCATCTTTTTTGCCGAGGGGGGAGAAAAAGCGATTCGGAGCGGACCTTTTTGGGAACGGCGGAGGAGATAGACGTTTCCCTTTTCAGCGGCTTTGATTACCTTGCCCTGGGACATCTGCACCGGAAGCAGCGGCCCGCCCCTAACGCGTGGTATCCGGGGAGCCCCCTCGCCTATTCCTTTGACGAGGCCGGGGAGGAAAAGCACTTTTTATCCGTTGAATTGGAAAAGTCCTGGGGTCCCCAATCCTTCCGGGCGGCGTCGGCGGACCCCAGCGCTGACCCGGTTTTCCGTTGTACCGCCACGGCGCTTAAACCCCTGCGGCCCCTGCTTAAACTAAGGGGCCCCTTTGCCTATTTTCTTAAGGCCCAGGAACCGGAATTAAAGGAGGCCGAAAAGTGTTTCCTTGAGATCTCCCTTACCGGAACGGGGATAATCGAAAATCCCCTCCCCCTTTTACAGCGGCGTTTTCCATGGCTGCTTTCCGTTAAACAGACCGAGGCTTTTTCCGCCCTGAGCCGGGAAGACGGGCCCGATTCCGTATCTTTTGGGGGCCGGTCCTCCGTGGTGGAGGACTTTAGGGAATTTCTTATCGACATTAACGGCGCCGCCGAGGAAGAAAAGATCCTTACCTTCAAGGAAATCCTTGAGGATACGGACAAAGTGGAGACCCCCCTATCATGAGGCCCCTGCGGCTTGTGCTGAACAATTTCGGCCCCTTCGCGGGAAGGGCGGAACTGGATTTTTCCCTTCTGGAAGATATTTTTCTTATCACGGGAAAAACCGGATCGGGGAAAACGTCGATCTTTGATGCCCTCTGTTTTGCCCTCTACGGAAATGTTCCGGGGAGCAGGAAGCATCATATTTCCCGGCTCAAAAGCGACTACGCCCCGGCGGACGCTGAATGTTCCGTTTCCCTGGAATTTTCCCTGGGACAGAAACTGTGGCGGGCGGATCGGACCGTGCGTCCTGAAAAACAAAAATCGGGACAGCTAAAAATGGAAAAAGCCGCGGCCCTCTATGAAAAGAAAGCGGAGGGCTGGGTAAGGAACAGCGGCGGGAACAAGGAAACGGACGAAAAGATACGGCGTATCATCGGCCTTGAGGACGATGAATTTTTTAAGATTGTCCTCCTCCCCCAGGGGGAATTTGCGGAATTCCTCAGGCTGAACACCAACGACCGCAAGAAGGTGCTGGGAAAACTCTTTCCCATCGGGACGGCCCTTAAGGTTATGGAGGCCGCATCGCTTCGGGCTAAGGAAGCAAAGGCCCGGCTTAGTGAGGCGGAGCATCAGCTTAAGGAAATTTACAAGCGGACGGATTTTTCGGACTACGAAGCCCTGCGCGCCCGCCTGGAAGGGACCCTGCGGGAGGCCAAGGAGGGGGAAGAAAGGGCGGACCGGGAATACGGGGATTTTCAGAATTACCGCCGTTTGGCGGAACGGACCCTTGAAAAAAAGGCGGAATGGGAGCGGGCCCGGGAAGATGCGGGACGGAGAAGCGCCGAACGGAAAGGGGCGGAGGAAGCATACGGGGATTTTGAAAAGAGGGGTCCCGCGCTTGAAGAGCTGGAAAAGGAACTGGCCTCCCTTAAGGAAAGGCGGCCCTTTTTAAGGGAACTTTCCCTAAGGGCCCTGGCGCTGAGGAAGGACAGGAAAGAGGCGCAGGTTCTGACGGAGCGGGAAAAAGAAGGGGAGGCGGAACGGCGGGAACTTGTCGAAAAGCTCGCCCTTCTGGATCAGGCAAAAGAAGCCCTGGAAGCGCACTCACAGGGGGCGGCGGAAAAGGAAAAGCGCTATGAGGAAGAGCGGGAAAGAAAGGACGCCCTGGTTGAACTAAAAAAAGCGGCGGCGGAAAAGGAAGGACTTGCCGCGGCCCTGGCGGAGAAGGGCCGGGAAGGGGCGGAAACGGAACGGGAACTGGCGGAACTGGACCGCCGTATCCCCGTATTGAGGGAAGAACTTGGCCGGCTCCGGGCGGAAAAGGAAGCGTCCGATTACGGCCAAGCGGCGGCCCGGCTTGCGCTGAACCTCAAGGCGGGAACCCCCTGTCCGGTCTGCGGCGCCCTGGACCATCCCTCCCCCGCCGCCGCCGCCGGGGACAGTTTCAGCCTTGATGAACGCCTTGAGTCCCTGGGCGCTTCCCTTGAGGACGCAGGGAAAAAACAAAGTAAGCTGCAGGGCCTTAACGGGGCCCTCAAACGGGAACAAGCCCTGCTTCTGGAGCGCGGCTCCGCCCTGGAGGGGGTCCTGCGGGAACTTCTAAGCGCCGGGATAAAGGCCGGGGAAGGCGGCGAAATTCCCGGGTCCCGGGAAGCGGCGGCCCTGCTGGAAGAAAAGATCGCGGTACTGAACGAGCTCGCCCGGATCAGCAGGGATGCAAAGCAGGCCCTGACCAAACTGCCGGCTCTGTACCGGAACAGGGAAGCGCTGCAGGCGGAACTTTCCCGGGGGGATAACGAAAGAACCGCCCTTGCGGAAAAGAGGAGGGCCCTTGAGGAAAAGCTTGTCCGGGAAGAAGGGGAACAGAACAGAACCCTTGCCCAATGGGGGCTTTCCGATCCGGAAACGGCCCTGGCCTTGACGGAAGAAAAAATCAGCGCCGGGGAAAAAACCATAGAGGCCCACCGGCGGGGCAGGGAGGAGGCGGTAAAAAAGCTCGCCGCCGCCTGTTCCGCCGAAGAGGGGGCCCTTAAGCAGGGGGAAGACCGCAAAGGACAGTACGACGCCGCCCTCAAGGAAATCGAGGCGGAGCTGCCCGCGGCGTACCGGGATCTGTTGTCCTCAGGCGGAATTCAGGCCAGGCTTGCGGAACTTGAGAAACAGCGCGGCGACGCGGCAGCGGCCCGGGAGAGGGCCGCGGCGGATTTGAAGGCCCTGGAACGGGAAAAGGAGAACCTAGACCGGGCGGAGCGGCGCAGGGAGGAACTGTCCCAAACCATGGCCCGTTATGCCGCCCTGAACCGGGATCTCTGGGGGAACAATCCCAGAAAGAAAACCTTTGACGCGTGGATGCTGGGACTCTACCTTGCCGAGGTGGCCGCCTATGCGACCAAACGGCTGGAACGGATGAGCGAGGGCCGCTATTCCCTGCTTATCAATACCGCCGGGGAAGGGGGGAGAAATAAACAGGGTTTGGACCTTTCGGTTTTCGACGCGTATACGGGCAAAAAGCGGCCCTGCGCGACCCTGTCGGGGGGTGAAAGCTTCATGGCTTCCATCAGTCTTGCCCTGGGACTGGCCGATTCCATACAGGCCAGGGCCGGGGGAGTACGGCTTGACGCGATTTTTATTGACGAGGGCTTCGGGAGCCTGGACGAACAGACCCTGGACAAGGCCCTGACCATACTGGACGAACTGCGGGATCACCGTATGGTGGGGCTTATCTCCCATGTGGGCGAAATGCGAAACCGCATACCCAGCAAGGCCGAAGTGATAAAATCCGCGTCGGGTTCAAAGATCCTTCAAAACCCATAATCCCCGTGATTCGGCGCTTCGAGGCGGTCCGGGTACTCCGCGCCCTTGGCGTTTCCTACAAAAATGTAGTATTCTTTTTCCAATGAGTTTTGAAAACGCCTTTGAACAGGAAGGGCCGGATCGGGAGCGGGCTGAACTGGAACTGCTCTTTGATATAGTCAGAACCTTTGACAAGCATGTTGAACTAAAAGCCGCCCTGGGGCCCCTGCTTTTACTGCTGGAACTCAGGGCCGACCTTACCTGGGGCATGGTAACCCTCCTCGATCGTTCTACGGGGCTTCTTAAAATTGAAGAGGCCTACGGCCTAACCCCGGAGGAAAAGGCCCGGGGACAGTACCGTCTGGGGGAAGGGCTGGTAGGCCGTGTCTTTGAGTCCGGCATTTCCGTTACCGTGCCGGATCTTTCCAAGGAAACCCACTTCCTTAACAGGGCGAAAACCCGGACCAGGGAGGATATGGAGGGGCTTACCTATTACTGCGTACCCATACGTTCAGGGGGAGCCGTCATCGGGACCCTCAGCGCGGAAAGGCGTATACGGGGGGAAAATACGGAATTACAGATGAGCCGGGACCGGGCTTTTCTTGAAAAGGTCTCGGAGATCATCGCCGATTCGGCCAAACTCCGGGAACGGATAATGGAAGAGCAATTCCGTTTTCACCGCGAAGGCTATCTGGCGGGGATGCCCAATCTGGGAAAGGGCAGGGAACAGCCCAAGGATCAGGGGGGTCGTATAGCCGGGGGCAGTTCCATAATCGGTACCTCCCGGCTCATGCGGGGGGTTTACGAAATGATCATGCAGGTTGCCCCCAGCGATGCCACGGTGCTTATCACCGGGGAAAGCGGTACCGGAAAGGAACTGGTGGCGGCGGAACTTCACCGGCTTTCCCGGCGTTCTTCATCGGTACTGATAAAAGTAAACTGCGCCGCCCTGCCGGAGTCGATCATCGAGAGCGAGCTCTTCGGCCATGAAAAGGGGGCCTTTACCGGCGCCCTGGCCCAGCGCAAGGGTCGTTTTGAATTGGCCCAGGGGGGAACCCTCTTTCTTGACGAGATCGGCGAACTTTCGCCCCAGATACAGGTAAAACTCCTCCGGGTACTCCAGGAACGGGAACTGGAGCGGGTCGGGGGAAGCGGGGTTATCAAGGTTGACGTAAGGCTCATCGCCGCCACCAATAGAAACCTGGAATCCGAGGTCCGTTCCGGGCGTTTCAGGGAGGATCTGTACTACCGCCTCAATGTATTCCCCCTTCATATCCCCCCCCTAAGGGAGCGGAAGAGCGATATTATGCTGCTGGCGGATCATTTTGCCGAAAAATACGCTGAAAAGAACAACAAACTTATCAAGCGTATCTCCTCTCCCGCCATAGAACTTCTTACCAGCTATTCCTGGCCCGGCAATGTACGGGAACTGGAAAACTGCATTGAACGGGCGGTGATACTTTCTACCGACAGGGTAATCCACTCGTATAATCTCCCCCCAAGCCTGCAATCCCCTGCTTCTACCCATACCGGGCCGACCACAACCCTGGAGGCGGCCCTTTCCCGGCTGGAAAAGGAACTGATCGTGGAAGCCCTGGCGATAAACTGCGGAAACATGGCCGCCGCAGCCCGCCAGCTTGGAATCACCGACAGGCAGATAGGCCTGCGGGTCCATCATTATGGGATCAACTGGAAATCATTCCGGATCGGAAAAGCCACGTATTGGTAGGATTTTAACTAAAAAGTTACATTTCTGTAGCTTCTAAGCTAAAAGTATTAACCGCGGACCTCTTTTCTTTCCCCGCTTTGGCTTATTTGCCCTTGTGGTTAGAAATATTTTCGTGTTTTTGTGCCCTTTATAATTTTTCATCTTCCTTCTTTGCCAGTGTGGCCATCTAAATCTTCATATCCCCTCACATCCTTTGCGGTTTTTTTCGGTTTTTTTAAATCTTGGCACGCTTTCTGCTTATATCTTTGGTAATGCGACTTTAGGAGGACATAAAATGCGAAAAAAGTTATTTGTTTTAGCGCTGTTTGTCTGCGCTGGAGTTTCCCTCTTCGCCCAGGAAACGGCTGAGGCTTTGGGATTCTCCCTGGATGTGGTATGGCTCTTTATCGGCGCCATCCTGGTCTTTATCATGCAGGCCGGTTTTGCTCTGGTAGAGACGGGCCTTACCCGCGCAAAAAACGCCACCAATATCACCATGAAAAACGTGATGGACTTCTGTTTTGGGGCCATCGTGTACTGGGCGATAGGCTGGGGGTTGATGTACGGAAAGGACGCCCTGGGCGGGCTCATCGGTTCGGACCAGTTCTTTCACAGCCCCATGGGCTTGGACATGGAGAGCGGGAATTTCTACAAAAGCTGGTTCTTCCAGGTGGTCTTTGCCGCCACCGCGGCGACCATTGTTTCAGGCGCCATGGCGGAACGGACCCAGTTTAGATCCTACCTGATCTATACCTGTTTTATCTCCGCCTTTATCTACCCCATTTCGGGCCACTGGATATGGAACGCCGACGGCTGGCTTGCCCAGCTTGGTTTCCATGACTTCGCCGGTTCCACGGTGGTTCACTCCGTAGGCGGCTGGGCGGCCTTAATGGGCGCCGTCGTACTCGGTCCCCGGCTTGGAAAGTACGTTAAGGGCGCCGACGGGAAAATATCAGTTAAGGCCTTTCCGGGCCACAATATCCCCTACGCCGCCCTGGGGGTACTGCTCCTCTTCTTCGGCTGGTTCGGCTTTAACGGCGCGTCCACCGGCATCGCCACTGTGGGCGGAGGGGGTATCTGGAGCGGTCTTAACATAGCCCGGGTCTGCGTAACCACAACCCTGGCGGCCGCCGCAGGCGCCGTGGCGGCGATGATCTTCAGCTGGCTGTGGTTCAAAAAGCCCGACGCCTCCATGACCCTTAACGGCCTGCTCGCTGGGCTTGTGGGAATTACCGCCCCCTGTGCGGTGGTCAGTCCCGGCGCCGCCATCGCCATCGGTCTCATTGCCGGCGTACTGGTGGTTCTTTCCGTTGAATTCTTCGATAAGGTGGTTAAGGTTGACGATCCTGTGGGGGCCGTTTCGGTTCACGGGATATGCGGGGTCTTTGGAACCATAGCGGTCGGTATATGGGGGGATGCCGCCGGCGACGGGGTGAGCGGCCTGCTCCACGGCGGGGGATTTGATCAGCTCGGTAAACAGCTCATCGGCATCGTTTCCGTAGGCGCCTGGGCCCTGATAACCAGCTTTATCCTCTTTACGGTGATCAAGCTTATCTTCGGTCTAAGGGTTTCCCCCAAGGAAGAACTGGTGGGTCTTGACCTTTCGGAACATAAGTCTGAAGCTTACAGCGGCTTCCAGATCTTTAGCAATATGTAGGACCGAATCCAAGGGATTGCGGTCATATAATAAGGAGAAAAGATGAAACTGGTTATTGCCTATATACAGCCTCATGCGCTGAATGAAGTTAAACAGGCTCTGTACGACGCAGAGGTATACAAAATGTCGGTTACCAATGCCATGGGCTGTGGTCAGCAGAAGGGTTATACCGAGCAGTTCCGGGGCGTTGAAATTGAGGTGAATCTTTTGAAGAAGGTTCGTATCGAGATTGCGGTGAACGATAACTTCGTGAAACCCACCATCGACGCGATTGTCAAGGGCGCCAGAACCCCGGATATCGGGGACGGGAAGATATTTATCCTGCCCATTGAAGAATGTATACGGATCAGGACCGGTGAAACCGGTTCTATCGCGATTGGTTAAGGGGAGCGGGTCCGGATAAACCCGGGTCTTCGTTTCCCGTGAAAAAGGGGTGTAAGCTTACCATTGCTCTGCAATGGTAAGCTTTTTTTATACGTAAATGTAGGAATGATACGGAAAACTACATTTTTGTAGGGATGAAAGCCGTCCTTCCGGCGGGAAATAAAAAAAAAGAAACTGGTTTTTATAATTCCTTACAGGGTAAGGAATTAGGACTCCGAGAAAAACCCGGCGGGGCGCTTGTTTTAATTACTTGGCATAGAATTTGCATATGAATAGACAGGGTGGTTTCAAAGGATCAATTTTGGACAGCCCAGACAACAATTATTTTTGGAGGATTTAATAGATGAGTGTGCTGGATTTTACCAAAACCCCGATTGCCGAGCTCTACGGCTCCAATTGTTTTTCAAACGCCGTGATGAAAGAGCGGCTTCCTAAAAATATCTACAAGGAAATTCTTACGGTCCAGGCGGGCAAAAAGGAATTGACCCCGGAAGTGGCGGATGTGGTTGCCGCGTCCATGAGGGATTGGGCAATTGAAAAGGGAGCGAGTCACTATACCCACTGGTTCCAGCCCCTGACGGGTTTAACCGCGGAAAAACACGACGCCTTTATCGCCCCCACCGGCGACGGCGGGGTACTTATGGAATTTTCAGGGAAGGAGTTGATCAAAGGCGAGCCCGACGCTTCCAGCTTTCCCTCCGGGGGCCTGCGGGCCACCTTTGAGGCCCGGGGCTATACCGCCTGGGATGTGACCAGCCCGGCCTTCCTTAAACAGGACAAGACCGGTACCACCCTGTGTATACCCACCGCGTTTATCAGTTACTA
>JAISRD010000112.1 GCA_031273835.1 Treponema sp.
CCGAAATGCCTCATTTTAAAATGTTACCGAAAGCCCTGGATGCCTCATTTAGAAAATGTTACCGTAGTTGCGGCTGTTCCTGCGTCTGGACACGGTTGGCCTGAGCGAGCCGACGATGCAAACGCAGGATGGCCTGATTGACAGTGTGTTGCAGTTCCACGGGGTTGTAAAGGGCGCGGCGTGCCTGCAGGGAGTCCTTGTAGTGCTGAGGCAATTCAGCGCACTCGACGAGGCGCTGACAGGGGCTGCGCGGTTGGTCGTAGAGTTTGATTTCTTTGGAGCCGACCCTGGTTTTGCTGATGAGCTTGTGGGTGGGCATGAAGAAGTTGAGGAGGGGCATCAGCGGCCGGTAGATGGCGGCCAGGAGGGCCTGTTCCTCGAAGCCTGCGAGGCGGTCGTAGCCGACGTAGTCGCGGACGACGGCGCCGTTTTTTTGTTCGACAAAACAGTTGTCGTTTTTCTTGTGGTCGCGGCTGCGGGTGAAGGGGAGGCTTTCTTTTTGGCACCAGCGTTCGGCGGCGTTGTTGATAAATTCCGAGCCGTTGTCGCTGTGGAACTCCACAATTGGGAAGGGGACGTCGGCTTTGATGTCCGAGAGGGCCTTGAAAACCCAGGAATGGGCGTTGTTGAGGAGGGAACGAAGCTCTATCCAGCCTGAGAAGATATCGGTGGCGGTGAGGGTATGGACATACTGGCCTGTGGTGGCCTGTCCGCAATGATGCACCGTGTCGATTTGCCAGAAACCGGGGGTTTTCCGCTCCTCGCTGGTGTAGAAGGTCCGTATGGGGATACGGCTTTTCAGGGAATGCAGGGGTTTGGTCAGACTTTTCCCCTTCGCCTTGAGTGCGTCCCGGTCTTTTTTCAAGTGTCGGTCTATGGACGCGGGGCTTATGCGCATGAGCTTTTCCGCTATTGCTTCGGTGATGTGAAACGCCGGCCATTCGGCGATGAAGGGCATCTGCTGCCGTAGCAGCGGAGCGAGGATCTTCCCGCATTTGTACCAGAAGAAGGCCCAGACCAGTCTGAGGGAGGCAATGACCTCATCAGTGTATAGTCGCTTGCCTTTCCGGTTTGCGGGCCGCTTTTTTTCCGGCTTGAACTTCACCGCCTCCCCGTTCCCGTAGACCAGGACTTCCCTGACCGGCTTGCTGCTCAGCAGCCGGACCGCGGATTTCCGGTGATAGCCGGTCAGCCGGGTAAATTCGTCGAGCAGGGCCGACTTCGCTTTTTTCGTTGCCGCCTGATACCGGGATTGATATTCCCTGGTTACCGCCTGTTTCTCTTTCATAGTTAACCCCATTGGGACGCCCTCCGTTCAGCGTCCTCATTTTATTTTGGGTAACATTTTCTATTTGAGGCATGGGTCCTTTTCGGTAACATTTTTCATGAGGCAACGCGTACCCTTGTCCTTGGCGGAAATTTCACCTAAACTTGACAAAATCTTGTAAGGAGAGAGGAGGATTATGATGAAAAAAAGCGTGTTAGCCGCCCTATACGTACTGCTGGCGGCATCCTTGTTCTTTGCCGCCTGTAAAAGACAGGCCGCCCCGGGGGCATCTACCCCAGTGGCAGAAACAAAATCGGCGATGGAATTCGTCATCGGGAACGGGACGGAGATCCAGTCCATTGATCCAAGCCAGATCGAGGGCGTGCCGGAGCATAGGGTCTACAAGGCCCTCTTTGAACCCCTGGTAGGCCACGATCCCAAGACGGCTAAGGCCATCCCCGGAGTGGCGGAAAGCTGGACCGTCAGCGCCGACGGCACGGTGCTCACCTTCAAAATCCGCAGCGGCATTACCTGGAGCGACGGTACGCCGATTACCGCCCAAACCATCGTGGATTCCTGGCTGCACCACCTTAACCCCGCCACGGGCTCCAAATACGCGTACATGCCGGGCATGGTGGTAAAAGGGGCGGACCTCTACAACACCCAGGGCGGTAAGCCCTCGGACGTGGCGATCCGCGCGGTGGACCCCAGTACCTTCGAGGTAACCCTGGTGGGCAACGCCCCCTACGCCGTTGATATGATGTCCCATTACGCCTTCTCCCCCCTGCCCATGCACGTTATCCAGCGGTACGGCGCGGACTGGATCAAGAAGGAAAATATTGTCAGCAACGGCCCCTTTGTACTGCAGGAGTGGATCCCCAATGACCGTCTGGTGGTGGTGCCCAACGACAGGTACTGGAACAAGGCCAACGTGTTCCTCACCAAGATCACCTTCCTTCCCATCGAGGACACCAACACCGCGTATCAGGCCTTTAGGAACGGGGAAATCGACTGGAGCACCAACATTCCCCTGGCCTTAATCGACGAGCTTAAACTCAGCAAGGACTACCAGGTTGCCCCCCAGATGGGTTCCTACTTCTACTATGTGAACGTGAACCACCCCATCCTCAAGGACGTGCGGATCCGCAAGGCCCTGTCCATGTCCTTTGACCGCCAGGAACTCATAGACCGGGTAATTAAGGGCGGACAGCTTCCCGCCTTTGCCCTGGCGCCCCCCATCGGCGATTATAAACCCGCCACCGGCACCGGCTACGATGTGGCCGCGGCAAAACGGCTTCTGGCCGAAGCGGGCTATCCCAACGGCCAGGGCCTGCCCACCTTTACCATCATCTACAACACCCTGGACAGCCATAAGGTTATCGCCGAGTACCTCCAGCAGGTATGGAAGAGTAACCTGGGGGTCAATGTAACCCTGCAGAACCTGGAATGGGCCACCTTCCTGGAGGAGCGGAAAACCAGCCGCATGGAACTGGGCCGGGCGGGCTGGATCGCCGACTACGCCGATGCCCAGAACTTCCTGGACCTCATCATTTCAGGCGGCGGCAACAACGACGGCCACTACAGCAACCCCGAGTACGACCGGCTTATCCGCCTGGCCTCTACCATGCCGGGCGGCCCGGAACGGGATGACATTCTGCACCAGGCTGAGGAAATCGCGATTACCCAGGATCAGGTGGTAATCCCCATCTACTACTACGTGTCCCAGAATATTATCGATCTGGACAAGTGGGACGGCTGGTGGACCAATCCCCAGGACGTGCACCAGTGGGTCGGTATCAAGCGGAAGTAACGTTAACTCTTGAACAGGGGGCTTTCCCATGGGGCGTTTCATAGTACGGAGACTGGTAAGTATGGTTCCAACCATGTTTGTTATCGTTACCTTAAGTTTCTTTATGATGCGCCTGGCGCCGGGAGGCCCCTTTTCCAGTGAAAAAGAAGTGCCCCAGGCGGTGCTCGAAAATCTGCTCAAGAAGTACCACATGGACGAGAGCCTCCCCCGCCAGTACCTCCGGTTCTTAGGGGACGTACTGCGGGGGGACCTGGGCCCTTCCTATACCACCAAGGATTTTACGGTCAACACCCTTATCGCCCAGAGCCTTCCCAATTCCATTATCCTGGGCCTTAGCTCCCTGTCTCTCGCCCTGGTGGCGGGGGTGCTGGCGGGGATCGTCTCTGCCCTTAGGCAGAATTCCGTCCTGGATTACGGGGCCATGTCCCTGGCGGTAACCGGCATCTCGGTGCCCATGTTTGTGGCCGGGCCGGTGTTTATGCTGATCTTTGCGGTGGTCCTTAAATGGCTGCCCACCTCCGGCTGGATCACCGGGCGGCAGGGTCTTAAAACCCTTATTTTACCGGCCGTAACCCTCTCCATGCCCTACTTCGCCTATATTGCCCGGCTCTCCCGGGCCAGCATCCTGGAGGCCCTGCGGTCGGACTATGTGCGGACCGCCCGGGCAAAGGGCCTTTCCATGCCGGTGATCATGGTCAAGCACGTGCTCAAGGGCGCCCTCCTGCCGGTGGTAAGCTACCTGGGGCCGGCCTGCGCGGGGATCGTCACAGGTTCGGTGGTGGTGGAGAGTATCTTTGTTGTTCCCGGCCTGGGTACCTTCTTTGTCCGTTCCGCATTGAACCGGGATTACACCCTTATCATGGGAACGATCATCGTATATTCCCTTATTCTGGTACTCATGAATTTTGTGGTGGATATCATCTACGGATTGCTCGATCCCCGCATCTCCTACAAGTGAGGAGCCATGGCCTTTTCCCGTAAGAAGATTGATGTTGCGCTCAACGAGTTTAACCAGTACGTGAAACCCGTCTCCCTAAGTCAGGACGCGTGGAGGCGGCTCAGGAAAAACAAAATGGCCATCTTTGGCCTGGTGGTGGTGCTGTTCTATTTTCTTGTTTCGATCTTCGCCCCTATCCTGCCGATCTATCCCTTTGAACGTCAGGAGATCCACCACATCTACCTGCCCCCGTCCTTTGAAAGGGCCGGCACGGTGATGCTCAGGACCAGGGAAGCCTACCTGGCCAGGGTTATGGCCCGGGAAGGCCGTACCGGGTACAATGCGGCGGAACAGGCGGAACTTGAGGCCATGCGGGCGGATATCGAAACCAATCCCCTGCACCAGCGGATATACATCCTGGGTACCGATATTCTCGGCCGGGATGTGCTTTCCCGGATAATCTACGGCGGCAGAATCTCCATCGGCATCGGGGTCCTGGGTTCCATCACGGCCCTGTTCATCGGCATCTTCTTTGGGGCCGTGGCGGGCTATGCGGGGGGCCGGGTGGACGACCTGATCATGCGCTTTGTGGATGTGATGTACGGCCTTCCCTACATGCTCATCGTGATCATCCTTATGGCCATCATGGGCCGCAACGTGTTCATCCTTTTCATCGCCATTGCTCTGGTTTCCTGGCTTACCATAGCCAGGGTGGTGCGGGGACAGATTATCAGCCTGAAGAACGCCGAATTTGTCCAGGCCGCCAAGTCCGTGGGCGCGGGGACGCCGAGGATCATCCTGAAGCACCTGCTCCCCAATACCCTGGGGATCATCATCGTGTATTCCACCCTTTCCCTGCCCCAGTTCATTATGAACGAGAGCTTCCTTTCGTTCCTGGGCCTTGGGGTTTCCGCGCCCCTGGCGTCCTGGGGCTCCCTGGTTTCCGAAGGGGTTAAGGGGATGGAACTCTACCCCTGGCTCCTCATTGCCCCCGCGGCGGCTATGACCTTGTTTCTCTTTGCCATGAATTTTCTGGGGGACGGCCTGCGGGACTCCTTCGACCCCCAAAGTAAGAACAGGACCTAGGGGGGAACATGGACGGGGAAGTAATCCTTAGGGTGAACAACCTGCAAACCCACTTCCATACCGACGAGGGGGTGGTAAAAGCGGTGGACGATGTCTCCTTTTCCCTCCGCCGGGGCGAGGTCATAGGGATCGTGGGGGAATCGGGGTCCGGCAAATCGGTGACCAACCTTTCGATCATGAACCTGATCCAGACTCCGCCGGGGAAGATCGCCGGCGGGGAGATCCTCTTTCACGGCCAGGATATCCTCAAGATGAATTCAAAGCAGATTCGGGAGATCCGGGGGGCTAAAATATCGATGATCTTCCAGGACCCCATGACCAGCCTTAACCCTTTCCTGCGGATCTCCACCCAGATGATCGAAACCTATAGGCTGCACCAGGGACTTTCCAAGAAGGAGGCCAGGGAGAAGGCGGTCCAAATGCTCAGCCTGGCGGGGATACCCGCGGCGGAGGAGCGGATAGACGCATACCCCCATCAGTTTTCCGGGGGCATGTGCCAGCGGGTGATGATCGCCATGGCCCTTTCCTGCAACCCGGAGATACTCATCGCCGACGAGCCCACCAGCGCGCTGGATGTAACCATCCAGGCCCAGATTCTGGATCTGATGAGGGGCCTTACCCAGCGTTTCGGCACGGCGGTCATCCTTATCACCCACTCCCTGGGGGTGGTGGCCGGGATCTGCGACGCCATTTACGTGATGTACGCGGGGCGGATCATGGAACGGGGCCTGACCGGGGATATTTTTGAGGACCCCCGCCACCCCTACACCCGGGGGCTTATCAAATCGGTGCCCCGGCTGGACAAGCCCAATTCGGAGCGGCTATTTTCCATCCCCGGGCAGCCCCCCAATGTGGTGGACCTGCCCCCCTGCTGCCCCTTCTTTCCCCGCTGCCCCGATGTGCGGGATATTTGCAAGACCCGCTATCCCGGCGAGATCGATTACGGCAAAGGCCACAGCGCCTCCTGCTGGGCCTTGCCCAGCCGGGCTTTGCCCAGCCGGGCGTTACCCAGCCGGGCTTTGCCCAGCCAGGCTTAACGGCGAATGGAAAATTTAAGCGTGGGAGCTTCGCATGAATGAGTTGCTGGAAGTAAAGGACCTGTGCATGTACTTCCCCGCGGGGCACAAGGGCCTTCTGAAAAGGAAAAAGCAGTATATCTATGCGGTAGACGGCGTTTCCTTTTCCATTGCCAAGGGGGAAACCCTGGGCCTGGTGGGGGAATCGGGCTGCGGCAAATCCACGGTGGTCCGCGCCCTGTCCCGGCTTTACACCCCCAGTTCCGGGGAGGTGTACCTGAACGGGAAGAACCTGGGGGCCCTGAACCGGCGGCAGCTCCTGGAAGAGCGGCGGAACATGCAGATCGTCTTTCAGAATCCCTACGCTTCCCTCAACCCCCGGATGACCACCGGCGACATCATCGCCGAGCCCATGAGAATCTACCGGAATCTGGGGCTTCTGGAGATGGACGGGGGGGCAATCGATAGGCGGGTAGACCAGCTTATGGACATGGTGGGGCTCCTCAAGTCCTACAAAAACCGCTACCCCCACGAGTTTTCCGGGGGCCAGCGGCAGCGTATCGGCATCGCCAGGGCCCTGGCCCTCAGCCCCCAGCTTATCCTGGCGGATGAGCCCGTTTCCGCCCTGGATGTTTCCATCCAGGCCCAGATCCTCAACCTTTTCAAGGACATCCAGAAGGAATTCGGCCTTTCCTACCTCTTCATCGCCCACGACCTGGCGGTCATCGAATATATCTCGGACCGGGTGGCGGTGATGTACCTGGGGAAAATCGTAGAGACCAGCGGCTACCAGGACCTGTACAAGAATCCACTGCACCCCTACACCCAGGCCCTGCTTTCCTCCGCCCCCATCCCGGACCCCAAGATCGAGGCCAAGCGCCGGCGGATCATCCTTTCCGGGGATGTGCCCTCCCCCAACGTCCAACGGCCGGGCTGCTACTTCTACGACCGCTGCCCCCGCCGCATGGACCGCTGCAAGACCAGCCTGCCCGCCCTGCGGCCCGCATCGGCGGGAAACACGGATCACCAGGTGGCCTGTTTCCTGGGAGCCCCGTAGCCTGTTCTTCTGCCGTCCCGAATATCCTCAAAATTCAACCGCTATTGACAACAGAACATCTGTATAGTATATTCGACCGATAGGGGAGGATTTTATGGCCGAGTTAAACGCCCCCAAATCAAATGCGTCTTTAAATTTTGAAGGTGTTTGGACCATGTTCCAGGAGACTGACCGGCAGTTCAAAGAGACCGACCGGCAGCTTAAAGAGACCGACCGGCAGCTTAAGGAAATGTCCCAGGAGACCGACCGAAAATTCAGGGAGATGGCCCAGGAATCTGACCGGATACTTAGGGAAACGTCCCGGGAAACGGAGCGGGCATTAAAAGAGGCATCGCGCATTGTGGGCGATCTGGGAAACAAACTGGGAATCGTGGTGGAACACCTGGTACTGGCCAATATCAAAGAAAAATTTAATGCCCTGGGCTATGAATTTACCAAAACGGGGCCCAACGTACTCATCGACGACAAGAAAAAACAGATTATCACCCAAATTGA
>JAISRD010000131.1 GCA_031273835.1 Treponema sp.
ATCAGCGTCATGGACGCGGAAACGCGGACGGCCTGGGGTATCCCCACCGACAAGTTCACCGCGTTGGGGGTTGCCTATTCGGAGGCGAAGGTACTGCTGGACAAGGCCACCAGCTCCGAGCGGACGGCGACGATCACCGCCGAGTGTCAGGCGGCGTTCAAGGCCATGACGGAGACCATGAAGGATTTTAAGCGGCGGTATTTCCTGATCCCGCCCCTCACGGAGGCTTCCCTTATCTCGCTGGGCCTAAAGCCCCGGGACCCGCCGACTCCCAGCGGGAAACCCACGGCCCAGGTTACGCTTGAGAGCTCCCTGGTGGGACGCCACGAATTGGGGGTAAAGATCGTCTATATCACCGGAAACCCGGACGACAAGGCCAACAAGGGCTACCGTATCTGGTACAGCGTCGTCGCCTCCGGCGAAACGCCCCCCGCGGACCCCGAGGAACTGCGCAAGTCCTTTTTCACCAAGCGGAAAAAGGACCGCATGGAGTTCGACTTTGGGGACAGCGGGAAGACCGTGTATTTCGCCGTGCAGGTAGAGAATGACGGCAAGAAGGGGCCTTGGGGACCTTTGGTAAATGCCCTTATTCCGTAGGGAGGGAATGAAGAAAACGCAGCCACGGACCACACGGACAAAGGGAGACTTTCGAACAAAAAGTCCGTGTGGTCAGTGGTTAAAGACGGATCTGTGGTACGCGCAGGGGCTATGTATAAAAAGGAGTTACATGCAATAGAAAGGCGAAATGGTTCGGGAAGAAGCGGCGCATCCGTGCGCCGCTAGTCCGACAATTTCCCCCATATTGCATAAATCGTTGTAGAGGTTTATATGACGTTAAAAAGACAAATAAAGAAAATTGTAAAATGGTTTACACCGTATGGTATTGTTGAATATCGCAGGAAAAAATTGAATCAGGACCAAATACAAAAAGAAAAGGAGATTGTAAATTATTTTAATAAGTTAGACAAAAAATCACAGGATCATGAGATTATGGAAATTGTGAATTATTTTGAAAATAATCCTTTTTCTGTTTTCCCCTACAATTTTATGAAAAAATATCGTGTTGATAATATTACTGTATACAGAGACGAGGCATGTAAAATGAAGTATGTTTTACATGAAAAAAAACGAATGTATTTTCCCAAAAACTGGGATGATGATAGTGTGCGTGGTTACTATAATGGGTTGCTTATTGAACAGGACACTAACTCTCCTCATCGGTACGAAGACGATGAATTCCATGTAAATAATGGGGATATACTTGCGGATATAGGAGCGGCAGAAGGACTATTTGCTCTTTCAAACATTGAAAAGGCAAGTAAAGTATGTTTATTTGAATGTGATGTAGAATGGATTGGCGCATTAACAAAAACTTTTGAACCGTGGATGGAAAAAGTTAGAATTATAAATAAATATATTTCAGATCAGACAAAAGGTGAATACATAACATTAGATGATTTTTTAAATGGAGGGAGAATAAATTTTATAAAAGCAGATATTGAAGGATCTGAAATAGCATTATTAAAAGGAGCAAAAATACTATTATCGACACAAGATAATTTACAAATGGTTCTTTGTACTTATCACAGAGAAAATGATGCCGAAGATTTAAAAAAAATATTATTGGAAAATGGATTTGATACAAGGTTTACTAAAAGGTATATGATATTCATTTTCGATAAAAGTTTGAAAGAACCCTATTTGCGGAGAGGTATAATTCGTGCTATGAAAAAGAAAATAGAGTAATAATAAGCATTGTCGGCTCCCTATGGGGTACACCGCACGTCCGTGCGCGGCGCTTCGCAAGCGCCCTTCTGCTGCGTTTAAGGACTGTTTACGCTATTGCAAATTCTTCAAAAAATCAGAAAATAGGATGTCGGAAAATAGGATTGACACACCTGTTAAAAGGATATATATGTAAAAATATGCCTGAATTAAGCCGTTTTTAAGGTAAATTGGGCTTATAATAAAAGGGGAGACCGTTTTTGTATAATACCCCACAATTCCTTGGTACACATACCCAATGTTTTCAATTGTACTTATCGGACTGAGCCTGTCCATGGATGCCTTTGCGGTATCCGTGAGTTCCGGCGTTTCCATTAAAGGACTGCGATTTTCGCAGGCCCTCCGCGCTTCCTTCTTTTTTGGTTTCCTTCAGTTTATCATGCCCCTGGCGGGCCGGTATATAGGGGCCGCCTTTATTACCTACATTGAAGCCTATGACCACTGGCTGGCTTTTGTACTGCTGGCCCTCATCGGCGGGAAGATGATCTGGGAGGGGCTTAAGGGGAAGGATGGGCAAAAGAGCGGGGACCGGGATAAGGGGGCGGATATCCGCAGGCTGGGAAGCCTGCTTGTTCTGTCCTTAGCAACGAGTATTGACGCCCTGGCGGTGGGTGTTTCTTTCAGCATCCTGAAATGGGAAATTTGGGAAAGCGCGGGCATCATCGGGGGTATTACTTTTTTAGTCTGCCTTGCGGGGTTTGAGTTTGGAAAACGGATTGGGATGCTTTTTGAACGGGGGGCGCAGATTGCGGGGGGACTTATCCTCGCCGGGATAGGGTTAAAGATACTCATTGAACATCTGTTTTAGAAAGCAGCGGAACCCGTGAAGGCTGTACGAGGCCTGTGTAATGCGGGGCTTGTTTCCCGTCCCGCAGTCAGCGTCTGCGCCGCGTATCACATGCGGAATTCGCTGCCCAGATACACTTCCCGCACCATGGGGTCGGCCAGGATAGCCTCCTTATCCCCCTGGGCGACAATCACCCCGTCGTTGATGATATAGGCCTCGGTGGTAATTTCCAGGGTATCCCGTACATTGTGGTCGGTAAGAAGTACGCCGATACCCTTTTCCGCCAGGCGGCGTATAATTTCCTTTAGTTCAAAAACCGTCTTTGGGTCGATGCCGGCAAAGGGCTCGTCCAGGAGCAGAAAGCTGGGATCGGTGGTCAAAGCCCTGGCTATTTCGGTACGCCTCCTTTCGCCGCCCGAAAGGGTGTAACCGTACTGATCCCGGATCTTGTTTATGCCGAATTCGGTAAGAAGCTGTTCCAGCCTCTCTTTTTTTGCCGGGAGATCAATATCCTTGCGGGTTTCAAGGATGGCCCAGAGATTTTGCTCCACCGTAAGCCTGCGGAATACCGACGCCTCCTGGGGCAGGTAGGTAATGCCCAGCCGGGCCCGGCGGTACATGGGCTCGGCGGTTATGTCCAGCTCATTGAGCAGTACCTTGCCCCCGGTGGGACGGTGAAAACCCACGATTATATAAAATATTGTCGTCTTTCCGGCCCCGTTGGGTCCTAAAAGGCCCGCCACTTCGCCGCTTTCCATGGACAGATCCACCCCGCGGACCACTTCGCGCCGGCCGAAACGTTTCTGCAGGGACGCCACCGAAAGGGTATGCTTCATTATTTTTTTTCATCCTTGATCAAACCGGAAACATCGCCCTCCATGGAAACATCCTCGGTATCAAGATCAACCCGTATGCGTTCGGCCCGGAACTGGTCCTCTTTTTTGAACACCACGGGAAAGCCCGACAGTTCCAGGGTTTGGGCGTCTCTGCGGTATACGGCGTACTCGGCCCGGCAAACAATGGACTCCTTAAAAAGCCGCACCGCCGCCTGGAACACCGCCGTTTCCGTCTTGTCGTTGTATTCTATAAAGCGGCCCTTGGCGACCACCTCGTTCTGCCTGTCTTCCAAAGTTGAATTTCCCTCAAGCCGGGCTATTTTCAGGGTACGATCGTAACGGAGCCGGTCGCTCTGGAAAATAATGTCCTTCTCCTCGTCCCTGCCCCAGACATTTCCCGCGCAGTCGATAAACTCGTTGTTCTTCCCCTGTATCTCTATACGGTCTGCCTTCAACAAAAGATTATCCGAATGAACCTCCGCGTGGCCGCTCAGGACCAGCATTTCCCTGCCCGAGGCCCGGCTGCCGCTCATGTGGTCTGCTTTGAAGGAAAAGTTCTCCCCCAAAAGGGGCAAGGCGGGGATAAGGAATAATAGAAGAGAAACAAAATACGACGGGGCGGGAATTTTCATTCTTCGAGTATTATGGTGCCGCCGACGGCCCCGTCAAATTCCCAGCTTTTACGCCGCATATCCGCACTCAGGATCCTGCCGGAAAGGGCCGTTCCGTCGGAACGGGTTACCATTACTTCCCCGGGGGCCCTCAGACGTTTTTCCGCGTCCTCCCAGGTAACGCTCGGGGTTTCGATGGTAATATCCTCGGTAAGGGATTCAATGAACACCCCGCCGTCCATGGAAAAATTTCCTGTGTCAAGTTCTATCCGGGCGCTTCCCGCGCCGCCCCGGGTGTTTAAGGGCGGGTCCTCTCCGGCGCTCTGTACGGAGGAATCAAACTGCTCAAAGGAAAAGGCAAGCAGCTCCATGCTGTGCTTTTCCTCATGGCGGGACGCTTCTTCCGCCCTTACCCGCAGGTCGGGATTTCCCCCCCGTATGCGGACATACTCCATATCCTTCATGGTCAGCGTCGTTCCCGGTGAATCCCCGCCGCCGGTTCCGTAATCAAAACTGCAGCCCCCCAGGGCGAAAAGACAGAAAAGCAGGGGCGGTAAAGAAGCGCGTTTCATCAGCAGGTTTCCCGCGTTTTTTTTGCATCCTTCGCCGCCGCGACAAAGTCCCTGAACAGGGGATGGGCCGCGATGGGCTTGGATTTAAATTCCGGGTGAAACTGAACCCCCAGACCCCAGGGATGATCGGGCCATTCCACACATTCCACCAGGGCGCCGTCGGGGGTAAAGCCGGCAAGCTTAAGCCCCGTATCGGCCATTTCTTTACGGTACACGTTGGAAAATTCATAACGGTGCCGGTGGCGTTCAGAAATGCGCTTTGTACCGTAGGCGGCAAAGAGCTTGGTACCCTCTTCAACCACGGATTCGCTCCTTCCCAGCCGCATGGTGGCGCCGTAGTTGGTCAAACCCTGCTGTTCTTCCATCAGGCTTATCACGGGACACCTGGTATCCTGGTTGAATTCCGTCGAATCCGAATCTTCCCAGCCCAATACATTCCGGCCCCAGTCGATCACCATGATCTGCATGCCTAGGCAAATCCCGAAATAGGGAACCTTGTTTGTCCGGGCCCAGGCGGCGGCCTTGACCATGCCGTTGATCCCCCGCTGTCCGAAACCGCCGGGTACAAGTATGCCGTCCACGTTATGCCCCCCCGGACCCAGTATGTCGGCGGGATTCCCCGTTTCTTCCAGGGGGGTGGAATCCACCTTGACCAGTTCCACCTTGACCCGGCAGTCCAGACCGGCGTGGAACAGGGCCTCGTATACCGATTTGTATGAGTCGTGGAGATCCATGTACTTGCCCACAATGCCGATACGGACCGTTCCGCTCTGGGCCTTGAAGCGTTCCATCATCGAATACCAGGGGTCAAGGTCCGCGTGGCGGCTTTCCACGCCCATTTTTTTCAGTATCACCTGATCGAGCTTTTGGTTAAAGAATACCAGGGGAATCTCGTAGATCGTGGTGTCAATGTTGTAGGAGGTGAATACCGCGTCGCTTTCCACATTGCAGAACAGGGCGATTTTACGGCGGGTCGCCTCGTTCAGCATGGCCGGCGCCCGGCATATCAGTATATCGGGCTGTATCCCCATTTCCTGCATGGCCTTGACCGAATGCTGGGTGGGTTTGGTTTTCAGTTCCCCCCCGGCGACTTCGGGGATAAGGGTCAAATGTACGGAGATGGCGTTGATCCGCCCCGATTCATGTATCATCTGCCGAGCAGCCTCCAAAAAGGGAATGGACTCAATATCCCCCACGGTTCCGCCTATCTCGACAATAACCACATCGTTGTCGGGATCTTCCCTGGCAACCGCGGTTATACGGCTCTTTATTTCGTCGGTTATGTGGGGAATTACCTGGACACAGCGGCCCAGAAAACGGCCTTCCCGTTCTTTGTTGATCACCTCCCGGTAAACCTGCCCGGTGGTTATCGAATTGGCCCGGGAGAGGGGCCCCCGGGTAAACCGGGCATAATTCCCCAGATCCAGGTCCGTTTCCGCCCCGTCGTCGGTTACGTAGACCTCGCCGTGCTGGTAGGGACTCATGGTCCCCGCGTCCACGTTGATATAGGGATCGCATTTTACCATGCGGACGTTAAGCCCCCGGCCTTCCAAAAGGGCCCCCAAAGAAGAAGCGGCAACGCCCTTTCCAAGGCTGGAACAGACGCCGCCTGAGACAAAAATATATTTATTCATGCAAAACGATTATAAGCCAATTGACAGGCATTGATCCAGTATTTACAATAATAAGCATGAGTGAATTCTTTTCACAGGCCGATTTCAACGATTACAGAAATTTGATCTACAACGAAAGCGGCATCCACTTTACCGCGACAAACAGTTCCATACTGGAAAGCAGGCTCAAGGAAAGGCTTCGTGAAAAATCAATCCCCGATGTAAAAACCTATTTCGGCATCATATCCAGGGATAAAGAGGAATTAAAGGGCTTTTTGGACTCCATCACCACCAATTTGACCCGTTTTTTCCGTAACCAGGCCCATTTTGAGGCGCTGGAACACTATGTCATACCTGAATTGATAAAAATCAAGAAAGCCTCGGGCAATACCACCATAAAAATATGGAGCGCCGGCTGTTCCACCGGGGAAGAACCCTACACCATCGCGATGCTCTTAAGCGAGATCCTTCCCCCCTTCTGGAAATTCCAGATCACCGCCAGCGATATAAGCCTTAAATGCCTCATGACCGGCAAGGAGGGCTTTTACGCCGATTCCCGTATTACCGGAATTCCCGAAACCCACCTCAAAAAATACTTTGATAAATCCGAGGGGGGCTACAAAGTCAAGGCGGACCTGATGTCCAAGATACGCTTTGACTATCATAACCTGAAGAACGATTCAGGCCAGCGGGACCTGGACATCGTATTCTGCCGGAATGTGATCATCTACTTTGACGAAGCCGCCCAAACGGCGGTGATAAACCGTTTTTGGGACGCCATGGCCAATAAATCCTTCCTGTTTATCGGACATTCCGAATCCCTTTTCGGCATGGATACCAAATTCGAATTTGTAAAGACCCAATGGGCAACGTTCTACAAAAAATTTATTTAGAGGGTACGCTGTGGCTGATGAAATTTCTGTTTTAATCGTCGACGATTCCGCCCTGATGAGGAACCTCATCGGTAAAATGATCGAAAATACCCCGGGCCTGCAAATCGGGGAAAAAGCGATGAACGGCCTTTTTGCCCTTCAGAAAATCCCCCGGGTAAACCCCGACGTGATAGTCCTGGACCTGGAAATGCCCGAAATGAACGGCATTGAATTCCTCCGGGAGCGGAAAAAACAGGGAATCGACATTCCCGTGATCATCCTTTCCTCCATAGCGGAAAAGGGGGCGGCCATTACCATGGAGGCCCTCTCCCTGGGGGCCAGCGACTTCATACAGAAGCCCTCGGGTTCCGTGTCCGAGGATATTCACACCGTCAGGGATCATCTTACCAGCCTGCTCATCGCCTACGGCGGCCAGTACCGAAGGACCAAGGGGAAAAAGGTGCTTACCCCGGAGGAATACGCCGCCAAGCAGCCCGCCCCGGAAACGGGGAAAAAACCCGTCTTCCCCCCCACCTTCGGCCTCTTCGGCGTTCCAACCTCGGCGGAACCCGCCCCGCCCCCCGCCCAGATACGCAGGCCCGCCGATACGGAGATCATCGCCATAGGCATATCCACCGGCGGGCCCGACGCCCTCCGGGTGGTTTTTGCCAACTTCGATACGGATCTGAAGCAGCCCGTCCTGGTGGTACAGCACATGCCCGCGGGATTTACCCTGGAATTTGCCAGAAGCCTGGACCGCATCTGCCCCCTTTCCGTCAAAGAGGGGGAAGAGGGGGATCTGATCAAACCGGGCTGCGCCTATATAGCCCCGGGAAACAAACATATTGAGGTGGAAAAGAAGGCCGGCGCTTCCATCCTGCACCTTTCCGACGCCCCCCCGGTAAACGGACACCGTCCTTCGGCGGATGTACTCTTTGCCTCGGTAGCCATGGCCTATACCAACCATGTCCTTGGGGTGATCATGACCGGCATGGGCCGCGACGGTGCCCAGCAGCTGGGAACCATCTACAAGGAAGGGGGAATCACCCTGGGGCAGGATGAAAAAACCGCCGTTGTATACGGCATGCCCAGAGTGGCCTACGAATTAGGCCATGTGATGGAACAGGTTTCCCTGGAAAAGATGGGCAGGCGTATCTGCGATCTGGCTAAGACCAGGCGCTGAGAAAATTTACTTAAGCGGGGAGAATTACTCCGAATTCTAAATGTAAAAAGCGCATTAAATCTTTCGGACTTTTGTCCAGGGGATCCGTGGGACAATGGTCAAAAATTCTTAATTCTTCCCCTGGTGTCCTTTGTGGTTATCTTAAATTTTGTCAGCGTTCCGCGAGGAGCATGGCCCCGGCGAAGGCGGCGCCGAGGCCTGAAAAGACCGTCAGGGAAAAAAGATGTACCGGAGCGAAGGAACTAAAGAGCAGGGCGCCGAAAGACAGGGCGGTGGTGCAGTACGAGAGGGCCACCGCTTTTTCCGTTTCCCCGCTTTTGTTTTCGGTGATGTAAAACATATAATCCAGCCCCAGGCCGAAGACCAGTATAAACCCCACGGCGGGGAAAAAAGAAAGGGGGAGCTTGAGGATCGAAAAAACCGCCGCGCTTACCAGGGCGGGAAAAAGGGGAAACGCCGAAATACGGAAGGCCCTTATGAGGCCCCTCCTCAGGCCGGGCCCCGGCGCGGCCTGGGTACGGGAGGCCCCCCGGATTTTTACCTTTAACAGCTGGTAGACAAAGACCATGATTATGATAAAGGCGTAGGCCCCGGCGAGGAGCCGGAACATGGTCCAGGTGAGGGCGTCCAGTTCCCCGTTGATCCCCTCTCCTTTATTGACAAAGGAGGCCCATTCGTCCAGGTGAAGAGGGGCGGGAGCGGCCCCCAGGGGGAGGACGCAGGAATACCAGGTTCCGCCGGACCTGCCTAACCAGAGATTTGACAGTACCGGGGCCAGGACCTCCGCCCGGGGACTTTCGGGGAGGAGAAAGCGTCCCCCCCGGGCCCGGAAATCCGCCCTGAAGGTTTCGGCGCTTTCGGGGGGAAAGCCGAGGGCCTCAAGCTGACCCGCCGCCAGGGGGAGGAGCTTCGAGGCGGCACGGTAATTTTTTTCCTGCGTTTTTATTGAAGGGATGAAACGCGAAACGGCCAGAAAGGTGTTTTCACCCCCAAGCTTTTCCAGCAGTTCTTCCTCATGTTCAAGCAATTCCTGGGGGCTTGACCCCGAGACGAGGTAGTAGGAGCTATAGGCGCCGTAGTTCATAAGTTCCGCGGCAAGGCGCTCCGACTTGTAGAGGGCGGGGGACATGGTATAGAGGTCCTTCATCTCGTTTTTTATAAGGACCCCGTCGCGGTTTACCAGTATCACGGCGATTGACGCAAGTACCAGGACCGGGAGTGTGATTTTTTTAACCCGGACAGCAGCGGGGCTTTTTAGAAACCGGGAAAACCGGGGGGGCAGGCGCGGCCCTGAGGATTTTATCCCCCCCGGCGGGACTCCGGCGCCCCGGAGGGCGGGCAGCAGGCAGACCGCCGTCACATAGGAACTTAAAAGCCCCGCGGCGGAAAAAAGGGCGAATTGTTTCAGTATGGGAAAGGGGGCGAAAAAGAGGGAGGCAAAGCAGATAAAGGAGGAGGCGAAGCTTAAGCTTACCCCCCGGAAAATACGCCGACCCGCCTCCGCCCCGGTTCCGCCGCTCCTCCGGTGGATAAAAAAGTGCACCCCGTAATCCACGCATATCCCGATAAGGGACGCGCCGAATACAAAGGTAAGTATGTGGATGGAGCGGAAAACAAGCAGGGCCGACGAGAGGGCAAAGCAAACCGCCGCCCCTGCGGCGAAGACTATGATCAGCGCCGGACGGGGGGAGCGGAAAATCCAAAAAAAGAGGATCAGCAGGAGTACCATCGTAACGGCGGTGATGACGGTAATCTCCCGCCGGGCCCTGGCGGAACTTTCATAACTGTGAAAGGGGACGCCTGAGAACACAAAGGAAACCCCCAGCTCTTCGGCGAGGGCCTCCGCGGAGGCGTAAATCTTCCTGACCCCGCCGTTTTTGTTAATCGCCGCCCCCCTGGGGCTGAGACGGCCCCGGAGGGCCACGTAGTGGATTCCGTCCCGTTCCGCCTGGAGCACCCCCTCCCGGGGTGAAAGCCTGTTCCCCAGGGTCAGGGACAATTCCAGAAAGCCCCGCAGTTCCCTGTCCGCGAGGAGGAAAGGATCGGTCTCAAGATTGCCGAGGCCGGCGAAGCTGAAGGCCCCGTAGGCGGCGGCCAGGGCTTCTTCGGCGACGGTTCCGGCTTCCCCCCTTTCAAGAAGGGCCGCCGTACCGCGGTCCAGCAGCATATAACGGTAATCCTGGAGGTAAGAGAGGGTTTCCCCGTAATCGCCTGCGTAAAGAGAAAGTTCCTCAAAGAGATCCAGCCCCGTTAAATTCAAAAAGAGCCCCTCCGCCCCCTCACGGGCCCGGGAAAAGTCGGGGTCCGCCGAAAGGATAAAAAAGGACCGGAC
>JAISRD010000142.1 GCA_031273835.1 Treponema sp.
TCCAGGATCTGCTGGCTTCCGGTATTTTGTTCCTCCATGGCGTTGCGTATATTCTCGGTCTGTTCCGATACGGTCCTGACCCCCTGGTCTATGGCCTCGAATTTGCTCAAGACCCCGTCGGTGGACCGGGTGATCTTGTCAATCGAATCCTTGATCTTCTTTAACACCGTGGAAATGGTCTTGGACTGCTCCCCGGAATTTTCCGCCAGTTTGCGGATTTCGTCGGCCACCACGGCAAAACCCTTTCCCGCCTCTCCCGCGTGGGCCGCCTCGATGGCGGCGTTCATGCTTAACAGGTTGGTCTGGCTGGCGATGTTCTCCATAACGGCGTTGATCTCCAGAAGCCCCTCGGACTCCCGGGCTATTTCCTGGATGTCGGTGGAGACTTCCTGCAGGCCCGTGCGGCCCACTTCGGAGGAATCCAGCAGTTCCCGGACGCTGTCCGCGTTCTTTGCCAGGGTGGAGGTAACGGACTGGACATTGGCGATCATTTCCTCGATGGCCGCCGAAGACTGGGAAACGGCGCTGGTCTGGCTTTCCACATGATCGCTGAGTTTATTGATATTGATGGTTATCTGTTCCATGGTGGCGTTGGTTTCGGTTACCGAGGCGCTCTGGTTGATTACCCTGGTCTTGATGCTCTGGATATTGGCGGTGATCTCGTTGATCGCCGCGGCGGTCTCGGTCATGTTGGAGGCAAGCTCGTTGCCGATGTCGAAGAGGGCCACCGACTGCTGTTTTATGATGACCACGAGGTTCTTGATCTTCTCCAGGGTCTTGTTGAAGAAACGGGCAAGATCGCCTATCTCGTCCCTGGAATTGATATTCACCGTCCTCGTGAGGTCCCCCTCCCCTTCGGAAATATCCTTCAGGGTCTCCGCCACATCGACGATGGGTTTGACGGTACGGCTTAAGACAAAGAAGACAATGACGGCCGTTATAAGGAGCATAACCGCCGCTATCAATATGATAAAGAAGGTCAGGGTCCTGACCTCCTCAAGCATCACATCCTCCGTGGTGCCCAGCATAACCGACCATGAAGAGTTACTGGTCCCGAGGATAAAGGGGTAGAGGACGATGTCGACATTCGACTTAAGCACTTCCGAATATTTCTTTGTGGTGAAATGCCCCCCGGTAGCCACGTTTTCAACGGCGGCGGCGATATCATCCCCGAAAAGAGCGGCGTCCGCTTCGAGCATATTGCGGCCGATGAGCTCCGGCTGGTAACTGCCGATGATCGTCCCCTTATCGGTATAGATCGCCATACAGGCGATATCCCGGTGGTCCCTTATGATCTGCTCAACCACGGGCTGACAGCCGTCTATGACAAGGTTGACCGCCACCAGGGCGACCACTTCGTCGGTACGGCGGTTTATTACCGGGGCCGACAGGCTGAACACATAGGTGTCCTTGCCGTTGACCGTCTGGGGAAAGGGTTCCTTTACCTGTATGTCCCGGGCATTGGGGCCGTTGAGGATATCCATGGCGGCCTGTACGTTGTCGTAGGTACTGTATTCCGTTCTCCCCGTGCTCTGGTCAAACCACGGGGCGTACTGTCCCGTTTCGGTGGATCCGTACTCCCCCGCGAATTCGCTGTCCAGGCTGTCTATAGTATCGGGCTTCCAGACGGAAAAGATCCCCACCAGGCTCGGCTCCCCTTCCAGGGTGGCCCGGATTATATCGTCAAACTGGTATCTCCGCCGTTCTTCGGGGATACTTTCATAATCCGCCATGATCTCCGCCAAAACGCTGGCGATCTTAAGGTAATTTTCTTCCCGCCCCTTCCAATACGCCGCCTGCTGGGATGCCAGCCGGTCAAGGCTTTCAAGGGCAAGGGTGGTAACGGTATTGGATGATCTGTTAATCATGATAACCGTAAGGGTCGCCATGATGATCAGCAAAATGACGATAACAATAATGGAAAGACGAAACTTTAACTTCATGCGGTTTTACCCCTGTTAATTCAATTGGCGCTATTATACCACAGGAGGACCGGTGGTGTCAAATGTTTTACCGGTGATTCGCGGGGGTCTTTAAACAATGGAAAGAATATGTTCTGATGGAAGAATGTCCGCTTCGGCCCTGATCCGCAATTTTTGTATTATTGCCCACATCGATCACGGTAAATCCACCCTGGCGGACCGGCTTATCCAAAAGGGCCGCCTGGTGGAGGACAGGGATTTTCAGGACCAGATCCTGGATACCATGGATATAGAACGGGAACGGGGGATAACCATTAAAAGCCAGGCGGTTACGATTCCCTATACCGCCGCGGACGGCAGGGAGTATTCCCTGAACCTGGTGGATACGCCGGGACACGTGGACTTTAGTTATGAGGTGTCCCGGGCGATCAGTTCCTGCGAGGGGGCCCTGCTCCTGGTGGACGCCACCCAGGGGGTTCAGGCCCAGACCCTTTCCAATATGTACATGGCCCTGGAGCATAATCTGGAGATTATTCCGGTGATTAACAAGATAGACATGGCCGCCGCGGATATTCCGGGAACCAGGGGGCAGATAGAAAAGGACCTGGGCCTTGACCCCTCAGGGGCCCTGCTGGTATCCGCCCGGCGGGGTACGGGGGTGGACGAACTGTTTGAGGCTATCGTGCGGAGAATCCCCCCGCCCTCGGGAAACCCCGGTTCTCCCCTGCGGGCGCTGATCTTCGACTGCCATTACGATCCCTACAGGGGGGTGATAGTCCACCTCCGCCTTTTTGACGGCGCCCTGAAAAAGGGGATGAAGCTGCGTTTTATGTCTAACGGCGCCGAGTACGAAGTGGAGAGCGCCGGGGTTTTCAGGCTGACCCTGGCCGAGACCGGGGAGCTTGGCGCGGGGAGCGTGGGCTATATTATCGCGGGGATTAAGACCGTGGGCGATGTCCGGGTGGGGGACACGGTTACCGGGGTGGACAATCCCTGCGGCGAAGCCCTGCCGGGTTTCCGGGAAGTAAAGCCCGTGGTATTTTCTTCGATATATCCGGTTGATTCCAATGATTACGAGGAACTGCGGACCAGCCTGGAAAAGCTCAGGCTTAACGACGCTTCCCTTATCTACGAGAAGGACGCTTCCGCCGCCCTGGGCTTCGGCTTCCGCTGCGGCTTTCTGGGGCTCCTCCACCTGGAGGTGATCCAGGAACGGCTTGAGCGGGAATTCAACCAGTCGGTGATCTTTACCGCCCCCTCGGTACGTTATAAAGTCCACATCAAGAACGGGGAGGATCTCTTTGTCGATAACCCGGCGGAATACCCCGACGAGGGACGGGTCGAGGGGGCCGAGGAGCCCTATATACGGGCGGAGATAATCACCCCCGCCTCTTATCTGGGGAACATCATGAGCCTTTGCCTGGACAAGCGGGGGGTTCAGACCAATATGAGCTACCTTGATGAAAAGCGGGTGGAGCTTGTCTACGATATGCCCCTTGCGGAGGTACTCTTTGATTTTTACGACCGCCTTAAAAGCACAAGCCGGGGCTACGCCTCCTTTGATTACGATATTACCGGCTACAGGCCCACGGAGCTCGCAAAGCTGGACATACTGCTTAACGGCAGACAGGTGGACGCCCTTTCCCAGTTGGTGTTCCGGGACCGGGCCCAGGCCAGGGCCCGTATGGTCTGTGAGCGCCTGCGGGACGAAATACCCCGGCAGCAGTTCAAAATCCCCATACAGGGGGCCATAGGGAGCCAGATCATCGCCAGGGAAACGGTAAACCCCCTGCGCAAGGACGTACTTGCCAAGTGCTACGGCGGGGATATTACCCGGAAACGGAAGCTTCTGGAAAAACAGAAAGAGGGCAAGAAACGTATGCGTATGGTGGGGGATGTGGAACTGCCCCAGAGCGCCTTTCTGGCGGTGCTTAAAACCAAGGAAGAATAGGCGGGGAAAACAAGCCGGTTAGGCCCCGCCGGACTTTGCAAGTATCCCCGGATTTATATGCCCCAGGGTTATATTGTTCTGCTGCATATAATCGGCGTACTGTTTATCCATGACGGCGATATGGGATAAAATCCAATCCCTTAAATACCGGACAAACGCGTTGGGTACGAATTTTTTACCCTCCTCGAAACTCCTAACGTCCGTAAGGATCTTCACAATAAAACTTTTGTGCTGACTTTTATGATTTTCATAACCGGGAAATTTAATCTCCTCCAGGATCTTTTCCTCCGCCGAAAAATGGTATTTCACGTAATCTACGGCGCCCTGGATGGTTTCTGAAAAATAGGCCTTTGCCTCCTCCGGCCCCGCGAGGCAGCCCCTGAAAAGCGCGTTGGTCAGGCTGATGAGTTCTTTATGCTGATCGTCTATAAGCTGTATCCCCACGGAGTATTTATCGTCCCACTTAACAAAATCGTCATCATCCATGATCACCCCTGTTTTTTCCCGAAAAAGTTATACGACCGCTTCTAAAATCCGGCCCCTTTGGAAGCGCCCCATTCCTAAATTAAATGCTATGCGTTTTTTGGGCAAGTACCAGGGCGGGGGCTTTTAGCCCACCGGGGGGCGCAATTCCCCAAGGGTCAGATGCCAAAGCCGTATAAACGGATCGATTTCGACCCGCACCCGTTTCAGGAAGCCCCGGTCTCCGGGCCTTTTTCCGGACCCGGCGCAGTCGGGGAAATGGGCCCAGAGATAATCGGCCCCGTCAAGCAGGGCGTCGAGCTTTTCAGGCGGGCGGGACCCCGTCAGTATGTCCCGCAGTTCTTCCAGCATGGCCAGTTCGTTTTTTATGAAGGCCGGCAGCTCTTCCCGTATTCCGGTTTCCTCCGGTTTTCCGGGCCCTTCCGCGCCGGGCCGGGCCCCGCCGGTCCCGGCGGCAAGCAGTTCCAGCGCCTCCCCTGTGGAAAGGGTTTTAAGACCCAGGGGCAGCCCGGTTCCGTTAAGGTCCCTGATCCGGGGGTCGGCGGAAAATTCCTGTTCAAAGAGGCTGCGGTAGTTCCGCATCGCGGGGTTACTCCGCACGGGAAGGCCCGCTTTAGAGACGGCCGTAAAAACCCCCTCCCGGAACGCGGCGGCGGGATCCATCAGACCCTTGAGGCGGTTTTGCCCGGCAAGCCCCGCAAGATGGGCCGGGCTTGAACGGGCATGGCCCCGGTCAAGGGTAAAGGAAAAATCTATCCCGGAGCAGACCACGGCGCCCCCGCCGAGACGCCGGGCCAGTTCTACCGCGCTGAGCCCCACGGAACCCAGGGGCGGCAGGATCTCGGGCAAAAGGGATGCCCCTTTAAGCCGATCAAAGAGGCGGAGGGTAGTCCAGGGGGTAAAGAAGGGCAGCACTTTGCCCCCCAGAACCCCCGCCGTGGCGGGATAGGCGGAAAGATCCACCGCCGCGGCAATGCGGCTGTCCCGGGCGCCGATAAAGTCCCGCAGGTTCCAGTGCTGGGATTCCAGTATCACCGCCAGATCGGGGATGATCCCCCTTTCCAGCAGAACGGGAATACAGGTATCCACGCAGATTATCCTGAAAGGCCGGGCCGCGGCCCCCCCGCCCGCCAAGCCCGACTTTTCCAGGGCGTCGAGGAAACCGTCCAGCGAAGGACCGGCGCCCAGTACCAGGGCCGGGGCCTTTCCCAGGGAAAAATCCTTAAAGTCAGGGACCCCCTGCAGCAGAACAAGGTTCCGTACCGCGTTACGGATAAAGGATCTTCCAAGCTTTACCAGGGTCATGGCGTTTCCCCATTCGACGGCGATTTCCCTGCGGAGGGCGGCGGCCAGCTCTTTGTAGCGCCCCTCGTCAAGCTGCCTTCCGGCGGAAAGCCCCAGTTCCACCACCCGGCGGAAACTGCGCTTACCCCAGCGGTCCCGTACAAAGGCGCAGAGCGGGGCGCCCTCCCCTATTCCCGTCAGGGCAAAGCGGGGATGATCGAGAACTTCCCGTTCTATTGACATGAGGGAAAGGGAAAGAAGCTCCCCGTCGGTTTCGACGCAGAGTACCGCGGAATCCTCCCCGGTTCCGGCAAGCAGGACCGCAAGGCCGTAACCCAGGAGCGGGGAAGGACAGAAGTACAGGGTACGGCCCTCCCGGGGGACTTCCGCCGCGGCCCTCTCTCCCCGGCCGACGGGGTCAATTCTGGAAAGAAGGGTTTTACCCCGGTATTCAACAGAATAACCCCGGCGGGCCGGGGTTATGACCGGCCGGGGAGGAGAGGACATCAGAATTGATCGCTAAAGAAGTTGGAAAAGAAGGTTGTGCCGAAGTTATTTTCGAATTTTTTGCTGGACGCGAAGGCGTTACGGATAGTTCCGTCCATGGCGTATTCTATCCAGCCCCTGCTGTACCAGTCGGCGATGGATTTTTCTTCCGCCTCGTCGCTTGTCTTTTCTTCCACCGGAATCAGGATCACCACATTTTCATCCAGGGTAAAGGGGGCGGAGGGGGTATTGAGGGGAGTGGTAAAGGCGGCCTTCCAGAAATTCTCGTTCTCCGCAGCGGAGCTTAATCCGGAAATGGAAGGGTCCAGGGGGTTAAAGAGGCTCACGTTTCCGTAGTTCAGGTTCACCGGGCCGAAACGGCGCAGTTCCAGGCCCCTGCTTTCCGCGGCCTCGGCGAAGCCGCTTTCCCCGCCCTGGGCGGTAAATTCCGCGGCCCTTTCAACAAGCCAGTTTTCCATGCGGCCCCCCTCGAACTGCCTCATGTAGGAACGGGCCTTTTCAAGGGTCTCCTCCGCCTGGAAGTCCGCGTTACGGGGGTCCTCCGCGGCGCGGAAAAAGGCCCAGCCGTCGGGGACCTTAACGACGGGGCTGAATTCCCCCCGTTTAAGGGAAAGGGCCGATTCCCGCTCGCCCTCGTCGGCAAGGTCCCGGTACACTTCCCAGGCCATTTTGACCCCCATGTCCCCCCCCTGCTCTTTGTACAGATCCAGGGACTGGCTTCTCGCGGTATCCTCAAAGACCCTGCCGTTCTGCACCGATTCAAGCAGCTGCCGGGCTTCCTTTTCGCTTGACACCGTGATCCGGGACAGGTGGACCATCCTGAACGGGCCGGGGTTTGCCCCGGCAAAGGCGGCTATTTCCGAATCGGGAAAATCCGACCGGGGAAAAACCGCCATATCGAAGCTCCGCTGGGGGAAATTCATGGCGCTGATAAAGGCCTTTTCCCGGGAAGAAACCCGCAGCCGGTAGATGTTTTTGATGTATTGGTTCTGAATATAATCTTCTTCCATCCTGCGCCACAGGGTCAGGAGCCTGTTCTTGTCGTAACGGCGGTATTTGACGCTGGAAAAACGGCCGTCCTCCTGAAAATCGGGGAGGGCCGCCACCTGCCGGTCGATTTCATCCTTTGGAGGGCTGTAACCGGCGTTTTTCATCTCCTCCAGTACGGCGGTATGTACCATGGTCCTCATGAAGGCGCTCTCCCATACCCGCATGGCGGTCATGATATTCTGGGAATAGTCGCTTTCCGCGTTGAACTGTTCCATCCTTTCCGCCTCGGCAAGGGCGTCGGCAAAGTAATTATCCGGCACGTAACTTAGGGGGATGCCGTTATAGTAACCGAAGACCAGGCCGCCCCCAGCGTCCCCGCTGAGGTTGGGGATGGCCGGTACAAAGACAAACGCGATGATCACGATGATCAGGATCAGCACGGTTCCGCCGAAAAGCAGGGGCCTTTCCTTAAAGCGCCGGATCATTTCCGCGAAATCCGATTCTTTTTGCTCGGGTTTTTTTGCTTTTGACGCCATGGATACCTCACAGGGGAATTTACTGAAAATCGGGCAGGCGGGAGTTGAACCCGCGATTTCGTAGTCCCGAACCACGCGGAATAGCCACTATCCTACTGCCCGGCAAGGTATTTACTATAGAAAATCCCTTCGATTGCGTCAATCCCCGGTTCCCCTGCGCCCCCTCCCCGTGCCCGCTATCCCCTCCTATAAAAAACGCCTTAAGAATTTACTGTGGGTCCCGGCGTCCGGGAAGAAATGACCAAAATGCACAGCATTTTGGATCGGCATGGATGCCGCTTTTTTGGCCGGTTAAATATCTTTTTTCCCCCCTGCGGGGTCTTGTCTTTCCCGCCTTCAATGGTATAATCGTATCCATGATAGAAAGCTTTTCCTTCCACACCGCGGAAATTGACGATTGCGAAGCGGCGGCGGCCGAACTGGGTTCCTGGCTGGATCTAAGAAAACTAAGGAAAAATTCCCTGGGGCTTGTAAGCTGTTACGCGGAATTTATCAATTCCGGCGTTGTAGCCGCCCTGGCAAAGGTCCTGCCCTTTCCCCTGGCGGGAATCACCACCATCGCCGGGGCCTTGCCCGCCGTTCGGGGGGAGATGCTGCTCATCCTTACGGTCCTTACCAGCGATGAGGTGGAATTTGCCGCGGCGGTAACGGAACCCCTTTCGGGGGAAGACGAGGCCCCCCTCCGGGCCGCCTGGGAAAGGATCACGGCGGGGCGGGACGGCAGGCCCTCATTGATGCTGAGTTTCGCCCCCCTGCTCCTTGACGTGTCGGGGGATTTTTTCGCCGACGCCTGGACTTCCATTACCGGGAATGTTCCCAATTTCGGGACCCTGGCGGTGGATCATAACCGGGATTATCACGAATCCCAGACCATTCTGGGGGGCGAAGCCTACCGGGACCGTTATGTATTTGTACTCCTCTACGGCAGGGTGGAACCGGCCTTTTTTGTGGGGGGCATTTCGGAAGAAAAGGCCTTTCGGGAAAAGGGGGTGGTAACCGACTCCCAGGGTAACCTGCTCAAGGCGGTAAACGGCGTTTCCGTGGCGGATTATCTTACGGGGCTCGGCCTTTCCAGGGACGAGTCGGGAAACATTGAGGGGATCAATTCATACCCCTTCATTCTGGATTACAATGACGGCACCCAGCCCATTATCCGGGTAATGTTTGCCGTAACCCCCGACGGCCAGGCGGTATGCGGCGGCAAGATGCCCCTGGGGGCGACTCTTACGGTGGGTACGATCAATGCCGACGGGGTTTTATATAATTCGGCGGCGGTGCTTGAAAAAGCCCTTAAAGCGCCGGGAAAAACCATACTGATCTTTTCCTGTGTCGGCCGTTTCTTTGCCATGGGTTTTAACCCCCAGGCGGAAATGGAAAAAGTTCAGGAACTGCTTGGCGGGAGGCCCTTCCATCTCTGCTATTCGGGGACCGAGTTGTGCCCGGTATACGGAAAAGACGGCGGCCTTACCAACCGTAGCCATAATGATACCATGGTGATATGTGTGTTGTGAACGATCCCCCATTGGAAGATGAGTTAAAAGAAGCCCGGTTAAACATAAAAAAACTCCAGCGGGAACTGCAGCGGGCCAATACCTTACTGGAGCGGAACAAGATCGCCGCCTCTGCAAAGGATAACCTAAGCCGGATAATTTCCCAAAAAAAGTCCGAACTGGAAAGGTACATGGGGCTGCTGCTGGAAAACTGTCCCGAGGTGATCATGCTCTTTGACCGGGAAGGAAAACTCCAGTACTGCACGGAGGCCTTCCTCAAAGCCACCCATAACGCCGGCTTTGGACTTATCGCGGGGAGCGGCTACCGGGATCTCTTTATCAAATATACCGACTCCGCCTTTCTTGAAAAGGCCGGGGAATTTTTTGATCCTACCCGGGAACAGGGGAAATCGGTTTATTTAAACGAAACCATTGATTTTGGTTCCGACGGAAACTTCAGGAATTACAGCGTCCAGATAAGCCCCATGATCGCCGAAGAGGGGCTTAACATGGGGGCGATCATGATTTTTTACGACACCACCGAACTGCTGGCCGCCAAGCAGGAAGCGGAAAAGGCCAACAAGGCCAAGTCGGATTTTCTTGCCACCGTTTCCCACGAAATACGCACCCCCATGAACGCGATCATCGGCCTTTCCCAAATGCTTTGGGCCGGGGAACTGACGGAGGAACAGCGGCGTCTGGTAAAGAATATCCGCACTTCTTCCAATGTGCTCCTCAATCTGATTAACGATATCCTGGACTTTTCCAAGATTGAGGCGGGAAAACTGGAACTGCTACATGAATATTTCAGCCTCCCGGCGCTGCTGAAACGGATCAAGAGCATGTTTGCCCTTTTGTTCGCCGAAAAGAATCTGGATTTCCGCTGTGAATTTTCAAAGGATATACCCCGGGTGGTGTACGGCGACGAAAAGCGGCTGGGACAGATTATCACCAACCTTCTTTCCAACGGCCTCAAATATACCCGTTCAGGGGGAGTTATCTGCCGGGTTTCCTGTGCCGGAGAGGAACCTTCGCCCGTATTGGACCGGCGGGCCAATACGGGCAATCTTGTTATCGAGATTGAAGATACGGGGATCGGCATTAAAGAAGAAGCAATACCCAAACTTTTTACCGCCTTTGAACAGCTTGATCAGGTGCGGAACAAACAAGTTCAGGGAACCGGGCTGGGACTGGTTATCACCAGGCGGCTCTGTGAAATGATGGGAGGGTCCATCACCGTGCGGAGCGAATACAACAAGGGCTCGGTCTTTACGGTCAAACTGCGCCTGGAAGAAGGGCGGCCGGAGGATCTGCCGGAGGAGAAAGAAGAAACGGCCTTTACCGCTTCCGGCGCGAAGGTGCTTGTAGTGGACGACGTGGACATCAACCTGGAAGTGGCCGCCTTTGTTCTTTCCACCTATGGAATTACCGCCGAGTCGGCGCAGAGCGGCAGGGAGGCGCTGGAAAAAAGCAGGGAAAAGGACTACGACCTTATCCTGATGGATCACATGATGCCCGAAATGGACGGGGTGGAAACGGTTAAGGCCATACGGGCGCTGGGGGGGCATAACGGGAAAGTGCCCATCCTGGCCTTAACCGCCAACGCGGTAAGCGGCGCCCGTGAAATGTTTCTGGCTAACGGCTTTAACGGCCTGCTTTCCAAACCCATGGAAAGTTCGGCCCTGACGGAAGCTCTTTTAACATGGCTTCCGGAGAATTTGATAATCCACGCAAAATAAACCTTTTTCCATTCACCGGTAATTTTAATACCAGGTTCGGATCCTTTTTACCAGATCCCGTGATTGGGCGCATACGCCGCTGATAGCCCCATAGTTCCCCGCGTTTACCGCTTTTCTGTCACAGAGCCAGCCCCCGCCTGCCGCAAAGACCTGGGGGACGATAAATTCCGCAAGGTTGGAAAGGTCAATGCCGCCGGTGGGTATAAATTTAACGCCGGGAAAGGGGCCTGAGAGGGCCTTGATTGCCCTGATCCCGCCGTATACATGGGCGGGGAAAAATTTAAGGGTATCCAGCCCCGCGTTGAGGGCGGCGCTTATTTCCGTGGGGGTAACGCAGCCGGGGAAGATCGCCGTTCCGTTTTTAAGGCAGTATTCCACGACGGCCGGATCATAGCCGGGGGATACAATAAACTGCGCTCCCCGTTCAAGAGCCTTCCTGCATTGTTCAAGGCCAAGCACCGTACCGGCGCCGATCACCATGCCGGGACAGGCCGCGGCGGCTTTCTCGATGGAAGGGAGCCCCGCTTCGGTGCGGAGGGTGATCTCCATTATATCCACCCCCCCGGCGGCAAGGGCCCCCGCTGCGTCCGCCGCCCGGGCCGGATCGTCCATCACCGCCACCGGCACCAGATAAGTATCGCCGATCCGTTTAAGTACCGATGCTTTGTCCATTAGTTCCCCCATTAGCTTTCTTTAGCGATTGCGCTGAGCCTTTCCAGCGTGGAAGGGGGAATATCGATATTAAACACCTCGGATATAACCTGGGTCCACCCAAAGATAAAGTACATCCATCCGTCCTCGATATGAAGCCGTTTTTTCCGCTGCTGGGTCTCCGCCTGACGCTTAAAGAGCAGATCCCCCCGGTAGTTAATTTCCCAAACCAGGCTGTCCCGCGGATAGGATACCCCGCTGGTGGTGGGAGAACCCGGCGCGTCCTTGCCGAGACCGGTGGCGTTAACCACCAGGGAACGGGGGGGCAGGGCGGCGATAAGGGCGTCGTTATCCTCGGGGCGGAGGTTATGGATAAAACGGAACTCGATGTTTTTATTAAGGCCCTGCAGCGCCGCCCTGGCGGAAATCAGCCGGGCCTCGCTGCGGTTTGCGATGGTAATGCGTCCGGGCACATTGGAGCCGAACTTTTCCTGGGAAAAATAGAGGGCCATGGCGAGGGAACTACCCCCCGCCCCCAAAAGCAGGACCTCTCCGCCGTAACGGGCCCAAAAACCGGGGGGCACAAAACTTTCCAGGGCAAGGCCGCTTGAGATTGGGTCCTTTGCATGGGCCCGGAAAAGCCCGTCCCGCTTGGAAAGGCAGGAAACCTCGTTAAGTTTCTCCGCAAAGGGGTCTATATAGCCGAACATATCCCGGCAGGCCTTAAAAAGGTCGAGTTTGTGGGTGGTCACCAGGGCCCCCAGGGAAAGGGGATCGGTTTTAAGGAATTCCACAGCCCTCCGGTATTCGGCGGAGGGGGCGTGCGGTGGGAGGTCTATGCCCTTCATTTCCGCCTCTATTTTAAGGGCCCTTGCCCACCTGGGAAAGACCTTCATTATTGACGATTGACCGGTGGTAACCCCTAAAAAATAGAAAACCGGGGTCCGCGCCGCGTGTAGATCCGGCATTGGATGTTCCTCTAATAACTCTGTGGATTAAGTTTAACCTACAGGGCGGGTAAACTTCAACGTCATGGGGCGTAAAACAGGCGGCCAAAGGCGCCGTCGGTCCTTGCGGCCGTCGGTCCTTACGGCCGCCGACCCCTTGCGGCGACACCCCCTGCGGCGGGACATTGAAAAAACAGCGCCCCTTAAGCATACTGAAAGCCGATTTTTGGCGCGGGCGGCGGCCCCCGCTTGCGAATCAGGCAGGAGGGTTTTTTTATGCTAAGGTACATCGACCACAGAAAAATGGGACGGGGGAAACACGGCTGGCTGGACAGTTACTTCCATTTTTCCTTTGCGGAGTATTATAACCCCGACAATATGCACTTCGGGGTGCTGCGGGTTATCAATGACGACACCGTACAGGCGGGAGAGGGCTTTGATACCCATCCTCACCAAAATATGGAGATCATCTCCTATGTGGTGGACGGCGAGCTGACCCATGCGGACAGCATGCAAAACCGGCGTACCCTTACCCGCGGGCAGGCGCAGTACATGAGCGCCGGAACGGGGGTTACCCACAGCGAGTATAATTTAGGAGAGGGGCCCCTGCGCTTTTTGCAGATCTGGATTTTGCCGGACAGGGACAACTATGCGCCCAGCTACGGCGACTACCGCTTTACCTGGGAGGACAGGCTGGATAAGTGGCTCCCCATCGCCGGCGGAAGTCCCGAATCCCCCGGGCCGATTAAAATTCACGCCGATATAAACGTATATGCCGCCCAAATTACCGGGCAAAGCGGCGGCGCCCGGGGCGGGGAGCTTGCCTTTGAGGTGGGACCTGAGCGGCAGGCCTATCTCGTGCTGATCGAGGGCGCGGCGCGGGTTGCGGCGCGGAGTGGCGAATATACCCTCTCGGAGCGGGACGCGCTGGAAATCACCGGGGAGAATATTACTGTTTCAGCCGCGGACTCCAGTCACCTCCTCGTGCTGGAGATGGCGCAATTATAGAGGAGCTTCCCGTAAAGGGCCGTATACGAAGTTCCCGATACCCGCTATTATGGATCCGTGACGCCGCAAACGCCGGGTTTCCGGGATCAACGTATCGGACAGGCGGCGGTTTTTATCTGCGCGGTTCTGTGGAGTACCAGCGGCCTTTTTATCAAGCTCATCGATTGGCATCCGGTGGTTATCGCCGGTACGCGGAGCCTGGTATCCGCCCTCTTTATGGCCCTGGTGCGCTTCGCCTCCCCCCGGAAGAGGCCCTGGAGGCTTTCGTCCTTGTGGGGCGGAGGCGCCGCCTATGCCCTCACGATGGTACTCTTCTGTATCGCCAACAAACTAACCACCTCCGCCAACGCCATACTGCTGCAGTACAGCGCCCCCGTCTGGGCGGCCCTCCTGGGCTGGGCGCTGGCCGGGGAAAAACCGAAGACCCTCAACTGGATAAGCATGGCCATGGTTCTGGGGGGGCTTTTGCTCTTTTTTAAGGACGGCCTTGAGGGGGGGTCCTTTACCGGCAACGGCCTCGCCCTTATTTCAGGGGTTTGCTTCGGGGCTAATTCGGTTTTTCTGCGCATCCAGAAGGACGGGGACCCCGCGGATTCCATGCTCCTCGCCCATATTCTCAGCGCCGCTGCCGGCGTCCCCTTTGTTTTTATGGCGCCCCCGCGCCTCAGTCCCGGCAGCGTCATGGCGATCCTCTTTATGGGCGTGGTCCAGATAGGCCTGGCCTCCCTCCTTTTCGCCTACGGGATAAGGCGCGTAACGGCGGTCCAGGCCATGCTTACCGCCGTGGCCGAACCGGTCCTCAATCCGGTATGGGTGCTCCTGGTTACCGGAGAGAGACCCGCACTTGCGGCCCTGTTTGGAGGTGTTATTATTATAGCAGCGGTATTAGTTTCCGCCCCGGGGCCCGGCCCCGGGAGAAAAATCAAATATAAGGAGAGACGAACATGAAAAAGTTTATTGTGTGGACGGTGTTTCTGGCGGTCCTCTCGCTGCGTTGTTTTGCCCTTGATCCGGTGGAAGGTTATTGGATCAGCGTGGACGAAAAAACCGGCAAGGTTACCGCGGGCTGGGAGATCTACACCGAGGGGGGAAAACTCTACGGAAAGATCTGTTCCGTCGCGGATTTCCCCCAGGATACCAAAGCGGACGCCTGCAAGGATTCCTACAAGGGTTTTCCCGTGGCGGGAAGGGTAAACCAGATGACCGTGGTGGGAACCCCCTGGATTTTCGGCCTGACCATGAAACAGGAGGGCAAATGGAGCGGCGGCAGCATCATAGACCCCGAGAGCGGCGATATGTACCGCTGCGTGATCACCTATCATCCCGCCGACGGAAAGCGCTATAAGGCCGATACCCTGGAAATGCGGGGGGAAATAGGCCTCGGCATAGGCCGGAGCCAGTACTGGAGGAAAAGCACCAGGGAAGAGGCCTCCGGCCTGCGCTAGACCGCCGCTGTCATAGAACCCCGAAAATTTTATCCATGGGAGCGCCGCAGACGGGACAGTTTTTGGGGCGGGCCCTTGAGGAAAAGGTATTTCCGCAGGAACTACAGGTATAGTAAGGGGCGGCTTCTATATCCCGGCCCCGCTTAATGGATTGGAGGGCCGCCTCAAATAGTTCGGCGTGTACTTTTTCCGCCCTAAGGGTGTCGGCAAAGGCATACACGGGAAGTCCCGTCTGTTTTTCCCGGGCGAGGGCCAGGGCGGTTTTGTAAAATTCGTTCACCTCGCAGCGTTCATCCGCAATGACGCCGGCGAGGGCCTCCGCGGGGTTTTTCAAGTCCCCCGACACATACTGAAAATTCCGGGCGTGGCAATACTCCGCCTCCGCCGCCGCCCGGAGGAGCCTTGCAAGGTTAGGAAGACCCCGCCGTGCGGCGTCTTCCGCGTAAAGCCGGTAACGGACATGGGCGGTACATTCACGGACAAAGGATTCCGATAACAGGGCCTGTATCCTTTCGTCCCATAAACGCCGACCCCGGCCTTCGAGGGCCAGATCTTCCCGCTTGTACTCAAGGCCTCCGCCGTCGTTGTAGAAAAACCGTACCCGGTGATAATAGGGCGGCGTTACACCGGGGACCTCCTCGATCCTCGCCCCGCCGCCGCCGGTGCCGATCAATTTTACGCCGTCCAGATCGTCTTCGAAATAAGAATGAACATGCCCCGAAAGGATATAACGCAGGGACGGCCTAAAGGGTTCAAGGATGGAACTTATTTTTTCCCACTCGCCGGAACTTATGGAGTTACCGGAAACCGCGTTGGGCGGCGGAATATGCATGGCAAGAACCACATTGGGCCGCCTGTAATCTTCCAGGGTTTTTTGTAAAAAGGCTCTGGTCAGCGGGTTTATGACCCGATCTGAGTTATCAAGGACAATTATCAGCGTTCGTGAATCGGCGACGGCATAATCGGCGTTCCCAAAATGATCGGCGTAAAAATCCGTGTCATGGTTCCCGCAGAGTACAAATACCGGCGTTTTTGCCGTTACCCCGATAAGATCGACCACATTATCGTAAAACAATTTTGATCCAAAGGGAACCACGTCGCCCAATATAAGGGTAAAATCCGTATCGGCGGCCTCAAGGAGCAGATCCGCGAAAACAGCCATGATTTCCGCCCCCAGGCCGTCGCAGCCCGGATCGCCCAAAACCGAGAACGACCGGAAATCGGCGGTTTCTATTACCGGCTGTTCTATTTTTTGGATACCCCGGTTTAATGTAACCATCATTATTAAGAGTAGTTTGTATCCTTCGATAAAACAAGAGGACGCGCATAGGCGGCCCTGTAACGCGGCGGTACCCTTGCTTAAACCGGAAAATGCCGGATAATTGAAACATAGGAAAACCGATGAAAAACTTTTGTATTGTGCCCTTTGTTCTTTTAACGGCGGCGGCCTCTCTTTTTGGCCAAAGAAGCGCGGAACCCCCGGTAAGCGCCCGTCCCATCTGGGAACAGGATCTCCGGGGAACCGTGGCGGGGCTTCCCTTTTTGCAGGCGGAATCGGCGGTGGTTGCCCTGGCGGAGGGGGATGTAAAATCCTACAGCAGGCAGGGGAACTGGCTGTGGACCTTCCGGGCCGGGGAGGGGCTTACCCCCCATGTCTCCCGTGCAAAGGAGGGGACCACCTATATATGTACCCTGGGGGGCGCGGTCATTGCCATAAACCGGGTGGGCCGGGAACTGTGGCGGCTCAACCTGGGAGCCCCCGTAACGGCCCCCATCGTCATCGGCTGGGACGGCCGGCTCTTTATCCCCGTGGGATCAAAGATCTACTGCCGTACCGCTTCGGGTTATTCATTGTGGATGAAGGACCTGGGGAGCCCGATCTTCGTAAAGCCCGTTCTCGATCACCGGGGGGGCCTTGCCCTGGTTCTGGAAAACAACGAATTTGTGCTGATTAACCATGTAAGCGCCCTGGAGCGGTACCGGCTTTCCTCACTGCCCCTCCACATCGTGCCCCTGCAGATCACCGAAGGGGAAGATTCGTTTTATCTCTTCTACCAAAACGGGGGGATAGAGCGTATCTTCCGGGACAAGCCGGGCCCGGAGGGTATAAAGCCCCTCAAAAGCGAATCCCTTCCGGCCCTGTCCCAGACTCCCGCCGCGGCGGCGGACTTTAGGGACCAGGTGGCCGTTACCCTCCAGGACGGTTCGGTCCAGCTCCTTTCCGTTCCCGACGCCCGGGTACTCTGGACCGAGGCGGGCCACGAGGCAAGGGCCCAGGGGGGGACGGGGAACCTTGAACCCTATTGGGCGGCCATGCAGTTTGACGAACG
>JAISRD010000184.1 GCA_031273835.1 Treponema sp.
GCCGCCTGTCCGGGAGGGGGTGAGCAGTTCCAGGAGCCTGTCAAAATCGTCCATTGAGTAGTAGTCAATTTCAATGCGGCCCCTTTTAAGATCCCCGTTGATCCTTACCTTGGTTCCCAGGGTTTCAATAAGCCTCTCCTCCAGGGCTTTTAACTCACTGTCCCGTGGGGGGGGCTTTCCCGGCCCTTTGCCGGCCGAATCCCCTCCGCCGCTTAATTCGGCGGCGCGCTTCTCGGCGGCCCGTACCGAAAGGCCCCTGGCGGCGATTTCCGCAAAGAGCTTTTTCTGCATCCCCGCCCCGGCAAGGGAAAGCAGGGCCCTGGCGTGGCCCGCGCTGAGGGCGCCCTCTTCCAGGGCGATCCGCATCTCCTGGGGGAGCTTGAGCAGCCTCAGGGCGTTTGCCACGGTGGAACGGTTTTTTCCCACCCTGGCGGCGGTTTCGTCCTGGCTTAAACCCCCGCTTTCCATGATACGTTTATAAGCCAACGCTTCCTCAATGGGATTAAGGTCTGAGCGGTGTATGTTTTCGATAAGGGCCACTTCCAGGCGTTTTTCGCCGGTATAGCGCCGCAGCACGGCGGGAACTTCGGTAAGCCCCGCAAGCCTGGCGGCCCTGGCGCGCCGTTCGCCGGCGACTATGATATAGCTTCCGTCCTCCCCTTCGTCGGCGATGACGGGCTGAATGATCCCCTGTTTCCGTATGGAAGCGGCCAGTTCCTCCAGTTCCGCCGTATCAAAACGGGTACGGGGCTGGCCGGGATTGGCCCTGAGTTTGTCCAGGGGGATAAAAATTTCCCCGGTCTTAGACCCCCCTGGGGGGCTCGTTTTTCCGTTCTGCTTTTCTTCGTCGGGAAGCAGGGCGCCCAGCCCCTTGCCGAGTCTGCTTTTAGCCATGGACAAAAATTCCTTCAGCGGAATTTTCCTGCGGACCGGTTTCCCCCGCCGAATACTCCGCCGCGTCCCCGTCGTCTATGCGCCTGAGCATCTCGTCGGTCAGGCTTTTATAGGCCCTGGCGCCTGAACTTTCAGGATCGTACCGGGAAATGGGGAGGCCGTAAGAAGGGGCTTCGGAGATCCGCACATTCCGGGGAATAATCGTGGTAAAGACCGTATCCTTAAAGTAGGCGCTTACCTCCTTTACCACGTCCTGGGCCAGCCGGGTCCGCTGATCGTACATGGTAAAGAAGATCCCCCCGATTTTAAGACGGGGGTTAAGGTTCTTCTGTATCCGCTTGATGGTCCGCAGGAGCAGGGAAAGGCCCTCCATGGCAAAATATTCGCACTGCATGGGGATCAGTACCGAATCCGCCGCCGCCAGGCCGTTCAGGGTCAGTACCCCCAGGCTGGGAGGGCAGTCTATCAGGATATAGTCGTAGCGGTTCCGGGCGGGTTCCAGGGCTTGTTTCAGAAAGAAGTCCCGCTTTTCCTGGTCGACCAGTTCTATGGCGGCCCCCGAAAGGTCGATATGCGAAGGGATCACATCCAGGTTGGGAACCTGGGTTTTCCGTATCACCTCTTCAAGGGCCGCCTGGCCCGAGATCAGCTCGTAGGCTCCGGGCTTGACATTGGCAAGGCCCACGCCGCTGGAAAGGTTTGCCTGGGAATCAAAGTCCACGAGGAGCACCGATTTTCCCGTTTCCGCCAGGTAGGCACCCAGATTAACCGCCGACGTGGTTTTACCGACCCCACCCTTCTGGTTTACGAACACAAAGACCCTTTCCATGGCTTAGACTATACCACAGGGGATAAAATATTGCTATTGAACTGTCTTGCTTTAAGGTTTATTCTTAAGCTTATGATACCCATTCGTTTGCTCGCCCTTGACCTGGACGATACCCTGTTGCGTTCGGACTTGACCATCTCCTTTAGAACAAGAAACGCCATCCGAAAGGCCGAATCCCAGGGTGTAACGGTGGTTCTCGCGTCGAGCCGGGCTCCGGCGTCGATGGAGTATTTTGCCCGGCTTTTGGGGCTCAATAAAAGGCCCGGCTTTCTGATTGCCAATAACGGAACGGTGATCCAGGAAACCGATACGGGGAACCTGATCTTTGAAATCAAGATACCCCCCGCGGCGGCCCTGATGATCTTTGATATGGCCGACGCCGAAGGTTTTGCCGTTCAGCTCTACGATGATGATATACTGTACATCTCCCGGACCAATGAATTTGCCGAATACGATCAAAAAATTACCGGCCTCCGCCAGGTGGTGGTGGAAAATTTTCGTTCCATGGTCGCCTCGGGCTGCCACCGTATGCTGATACCCGGCGATCCCATGATCCTCTCTCCCCTGGCGAAGCTGCTCTTTACCTATACGGGGAACGAGGCGGCCATCTTTACTTCCAAGCCCTACCTCCTTGAGGTGCTGCCCCCGGAGGCGGACAAGGGAAACGCCCTGGCCCTGGTGGCGGAAAAACTTTCGATCTCCAGGGATGCGGTGCTTGCCGTGGGGGATTCGATGAATGACGAGGCCATGCTCCGCTGGGCCGGTTTCCCCGTGGCCATGGTGAACGGCGACGACCGGATCAAGGAAATTGCCTCCCTGGTTACGGAAAAATCCAACGACGAAGACGGCGTTGCCGATGTGATAGAACGGTATATACTGAGGTCCGTACATGCCTGACACTGCCAGTCCCGTGCCGATCAGTACGGTTGATTCCCCCTCGGTGGTTCTGGAACTTATCTATCAGCTTAAAGTCAAGGATGTGATGACCTCCGCGGTGATCACCGCCGCCAAAACAGATACCTTAAGGCATATACAGGCGGTCATGCGGGAAAATTATATCACCGGCATTCCCATCACCGGGGAAAATAAGCTGCTGGGCCTTGTCTCCATTGACGACATCGTTACCGCCCTGGACAAGGGTTACATTGACGTCCCGGCGGAGGAAAAAATGACCCGGAACCTTATCGTTCTTGAGGATGATATGCCGCTGTCCTTTGCGATTTCCTACCTCAATAAGTACAGTTACGGCCGGTATCCGGTGGTGAACAAAAACAAGGAACTGGTGGGTATTCTTACGTCAAAGGATGTTATCGGTACCCTGCTGGTCGAGATGAACCGGGAGGTTCTCCGTTTGGAAAAGATGAATCAGAAAAATGATAATACCGGGGTCTATTCGGAAATGGAATTTGCCACCGCCCGTTATGATTTTGAACTGGCGGGCCGGGCGTCCACGGAAATAAAAAAGGCCCTGAAAAAGCATAACCTGGACTCCCAGATCGTAAGGCGGGTGGCCATAGCCAGCTATGAGCTTGAAATCAACCAGGTGGTCCACTCCGAGGGGGGGACGATCAGCTGTTCCATACAGCCCGACAGGGTGATCATAACCGCCGCCGATACGGGGCCGGGAATTGAGGATGTGAACCGCGCCCTCCAGGAAGGCTGGTCCACCGCCAATGAGTGGATACGCTCCCTGGGCTTCGGCGCCGGCATGGGACTTGCCAATACCAAGCGGGTAAGCGATGAATTTACCATCAGTTCCAGGCCCGGCGAGGGTACCACGGTACGTTCGGTGGTGTACCTCATTTCCCCCAAGGAAGAATCGGGGGTATCCCCCCTATGACCGTGCGGGAGGCCGCGGCCCTTTTGGGGGCTGAAATTTTGCAGGGTGATTTTGAGGACCTCCCCCTTACGGGGGCCTATACCTCGGATCTCCTTTCCGATGTGATGGCCCACGCCAAGGACGGCGGCGCCCTCATTACGATACAGGCCCATAAAAATACCGTGGCGGTTGCCTCACTGGTGAATGTTACGGCGATTATACTTTGTAATAACCGGCCCATCCAGGACGATATGCTGGAGGCCGCCAAAGACGAGGGTATCGCGGTAATGCGGACCCGGGAAAATCAATATACCGTTTCGGGAAAGCTCTACGCGGTCCTTGCGAAAAACCCATCAGGCTGAACCGAATACATCGTTTAAGGCGATGGATAGTCCTTCCAGTGTTGAGACCGGCAGGACGCCGGCTTTGTGGGATCATGCTCAGATACTTGCCGTCGCTTTCCATCTTTTCCCCCGGGCGGCCTATGGGTTTCGAATGGTTCTGAAATAGGCTTGAAGGATCCCGCCTATCCCCGCCAGGGTCTCTTCCCGGTTGATTTTATTCCGCAGGTATTCCGCCCAGGTAAAGTTACCGCAATAGTAACGGAAAAAACGCCGGGCCCGGCTCAAGTGAAATTCCGGGGGCTGGTACCGGGCAAGAAGCTCTAAAAAACGAAGGACGGTCTCTTCCAAATCCGGTTCATCGTATCGGGCCGCCCCGTCATCGTACCGGACCGCGCTTTCCACGGTCCCGTTCCGGGCAGCCGGGTCCGGCCTGTCCTCTTGCCGGATGGGGGCTTCCATACGCCGGGCCCGGGCGAAAATCCAGGGTGCGCGGACCGCCGCCCGTCCCGCCATGACCGGTCCTTTCCCCCCTTTTTCGGCCAGTTCCTCCGCCGAGGTAATGTCCCCGTTTCCCGCCACGGGAATTTTCAGTTCCTTCCGCAGGGCTTCCGTATATTCCCAGCGGGCCCGGCGCTTGAGCTTTTCACCCGCCCCGCGGGGATGGAGGGTGATAAGGTCCGCCCCGGCTTCTTCCAAACGGCGGCAAAAACGGAGCAGATAACCGAAATCGGGGAGTTCGGCTGCGCTTGAAACTTCGTATTCGGAGGCCCCGGCGAAGCGGGAAACTCCGCTGTCCCTGCCGGACCGGGGCGGCCTGGGGCCGATCCGCAGTTTAACGCTGAGCCGCTTTGTTACCCTTTTCCGCAGCGCCGCTATGAGTTTTCCCGCCGCGTCCGGGTCCTCCATCCAGCGTATCCCCGCCCCGGTCCTGGCAATCGCCGGAGCGGCGCATCCCATATTGACGTCAATTCCCAGACAGTCCCGTTTGTCCAGCATGGCCGCCGCCGCGCCGATCTGATCGACGGCGGAACCCAGGATCTGGTATACCAGTTTTTCCGGGCGGGGCCCCGAATCAAGGTACCACTTTTCAAAGGGCCCCCCCGCCAAAAGTCCCGGGGCGCTGATCATCTCGGTAAAATACTCGTCGCAGCCGCCGTATCCCTCTATCAATTCCCGCAGGGCCCGGTGGCTCAATTCAGCCATGGGGGCAAGCATAAATGGTCCGCTCATGGCCCATTGTACCCGATTTTTGCCCTGTTTTTCCTCCCATCCACGGCGCCCGGAAGGTTTTTAGGCCTCTTGTCTTTTTCCCTTTTTGCCGGGAATGACCGCTTGACAATATTTGAGGACTTGACTTGTATTTCTCATTAGCATACTGTAGTATAAGTAAGAGGAGCGTACCGCATGATTGCAAAGAGTGATATGCCCAGCATCAATGAGAAACCTCCGGAGGGACAGAAGCCGGAAGGCGGATCGTACAGGGTTCTTGTGGTGGATGATTCCATGTTTATCGCGAAGCAGCTTGGACAGATCTTCACTTCCGAAGGTTTTGAGGTTGTTGGAACCGCCGGAGACGGGGCCCAAGGGGTGGAAAAATACAAGGAACTGTACCCAAATGTTGATTTGGTGACCATGGACATCACAATGCCGGTTATGGATGGGGTTTCGGCGCTGGAAAAAATACTGGAATTCGATAAAGAAGCCTGTGTCATCATGGTAAGCGCCCTGGGAAAGGAGGATGTGGTCAAAAAATCCCTCCTTATGGGTGCGAAAAGCTATATTGTTAAGCCTCTGGACCGGAAAAAAGTGTTGGAACGGGTTGTTTCCGTCCTAAAACGATAGATTCCCCGTAGAAAATGCCGTTTTGATTATATGAAAGCTCATAAAATTACCGATACGGTCTATTGCATCTATGCGGATATTCAAACAACCGATCTCTTTGAGGGAATTTGGCCCATTCCCCAGGGGGTTTCCCTCAATTCATACCTGGTAAGGGGTGAAAAAACAGCCCTCATCGACCTGATCCGGGACTGGTCCGGCGCTCCCGGACAACTGGAAGAGGCCCTTTCTTCGATAGGCAGCGGTTTTGACCAGGTGGACTACCTTATCCTCAACCACCTGGAGCCGGATCATACCGGGTGGCTCAGGGAATTTCGGAAGCGCAGCCCCAAGGCGGAGATTATTTCCACCGCCAAGGGCATTAACCTGGTAAAAACCTTTTATAAAACGGAGTCGGGCCTGCGGGCCGTTAAGGACGGGGATAAGCTTGATCTGGGGGGCGTGGAACTTTCCTTTCTTGAGACCCCCAATATTCATTGGCCCGAAACTATGATGACCTGGGAGCCCCGGTCGGGGACCCTTTTTTCCTGCGATGCCTTCGGTTCCTTCGGCGTTCTGGGGGGAAGGGTTTTTGATGATGAGTTTACCCCGGCGGAACATGCCTTCTTTGAAAAAGAATGCCTCCGTTATTATTCCAATATCGTGGCCTCCTTTTCCGTCTTTGTGGAGCGGGGAATACAGAAGCTTTCGGTTCCGGATATTAAATGCGTGGCCCCCAGCCATGGATTGGTCTGGCGGAAAAATCCCGGGGAAATTATCGGCCGTTACCTGAAATACGCCTCCTATTCCAGGGACGGCGCGGAAAAGGAAATCGCGATCATCTGGGGATCCATGTACGGTAATACCAGGCAGGGCTTGGACGCTGTTATCCGGGGGATCGAGGCGGAAGGGACGCCCTACAGCCTGCACCGCATCCCCGATGAGGATGTATCCTATGTTCTGGCGGACGCCTTCAAATCACGGGCCCTTGTTCTTGCCATGCCCACCTACGAGTACGCCATGTTCCCCCCCATGGCCTATGTGCTGGACATATTCAGGCGCAAGCATATCTTCGGCAAGACGGTGCTCCGTATCGGTTCCTGGGGCTGGGTCGGGGGCGCTAAGAAAGAATACGAAGCCGCCATCGAAGCTCTCAAGTGGGAAAGCATACCCTCCATGGAATGGGCCGGCGCCCCCACGGAACAGGAATTGAGCGTCCTGGAAGAACGGGGCC